>JBLHVA010000019.1:0-14112 GCA_047630005.1 Candidatus Endobugula sp.
AGAGGTTACCCCCATTGCTTCAGCAGCCAACGGTGCTTTATCGACGGTTTTCCAAATAATATTGGCACAGCCTTCAGGAGAAATAACAAAGTATGTTGAATACTGTAACATGTTGAGCTGATCACCTACACCAATAGCCAGCGCACCACCAGAAGAACCTTCGCCAATCACAGTACAAATAATCGGTGTACGTAGACGCGACATGACCGCTAGGTTTTGTGCTATCGCTTCACTAATCCCGCGCTCTTCACTATCTATACCAGGGTATGCCCCAGGAGTATCGATAAGAGTCAGTACCGGCATTTTAAAACGTTCGGCCATTTCCATTAAACGCAAGGCTTTGCGATAACCTTCCGGCTTCGGCATACCAAAATTACGTTTGACCTTATCACTAACACTACGGCCTTTCTCTTCGCCAATAACCATGACTGGCTTGCCGTCTAAACGGGCAACACCGCCAACAATTGCGTGATCGTCACCAAAGTGACGGTCGCCATGCAACTCATCCCAATCGGTAAAAACACGTTGTATATAATCAGTGGTATGAGGACGCTGTGGGTGGCGAGCCACTTTTACAACATCCCAAGCGCTCAAGTTAGAGTAAATACCCTCTGTTAGCTTGGTGCTTTTTTCACGTAGTTTGTTAATTTCTTCGGTGATATTGAGGTCGTTGTCATTACCAACCAATTGTAATTCTTCGATTTTTCCTTCAAGTTCGGCAATAGGCTGTTCAAAATCGAGATAATTTGGATTCATAGTGGGTGTTTAGCCTACTCAGTCAGTTATGGAGTAAAATCTTAGCTATTGCGCAGATGAAATAGATCATCACCCATCAACAGCTAAATAAATGCGTAAGATACGCTAAAGTCGCTATTTAGTCGAGCCGCATTGATAGCTTATTCGTCGCTCTAGGCACAATTATCGCTACCATCATGGCCATCAATATTAATCGGATAAACTGCGGTTTGTCGGTAGCCAGTGTGTACGGTTATCAAGCCCGCCCACTGCGCATCTAACGCCACATCCCCACTATCCATTAACAACGGGCGATGCTCCAGTTCGGCCAATTTACTCGGTGTAATCAATATCACCGTTTGCGGCTTGGTCACACGACGTAAAACAGTGGCGCTTAACTGTTGATTACCACGCCCAATAATATGCCCTTGACCACCAATAGCAGTTATTAATAATACGACCGAATGATGAGGGTATTGATCTAATAAGGCTTCTAACTGCGACGCAGTCACATCCATGGCAATCAACCCACGACCCAGTACTACATCCACCCCCAGCAAGCTATTAGGCAAGCCTAATTCATCCATAATTGCTTTAGGGGTCGTCCCGCAGCCGATAAGATAGAGTGTTTCGTGATCCATATCATCAACGATGCCTGCCGCTATTTCTAACTGGATTTCTTCTTCATTTTGACGAGCGGTATTTTTTACTTGCTGAACATAACGCTGATCATTAGGCACTAACAACTCGCCATAATAGCGCGAGTTTAATTTACCTGCTCGCAATGCCTCTTCATCAATATCTCTGACTTCCTGTAAACCCGTAGACACCACATCATTACCAATAAGTAAGCGGAGCACTTCGCCTGCAGCTTGCGGCGATACCGCATAAACACCGGAATGCATTTTCACGCCTGCAGGGATGCCTAGTACTAGCTGCTGCTCTTGGCTACTCGTATTACATGCATTGACCACATTACGTGCAGTGCCATCGCCTCCGGCAAACAGCAGTAAATCAACACCCGCTTCTATTAATTCTACAGCCAAGCGTTCGGTATCTTCGGCGCTAGTATGGTGATGAGATAATTCACCAATGACTTCCGCAGAAAACCCGCAGCTATTAAGTAAAATCTCGCCCATAATAGAAGGAGCGGTAAGCCATCGAATAGCAGAATATTGATCACGTAAGGCAGATAATGTAATCGCGGCGCGCTGTGATGACAAACATTGGCCACCATCCGATAGAACGGCTTCTATATCAATATTATCGCTACCCTTTAACGCCATCGGGCCGCCAATACCCGCATAGGGGTTAATCACTAAACCAATTGTTAACATATAGATTTACCTAATATTTTTACTTACGTTCGACTACCAAGAAGCGTTAACCAATCAGACACTGGAGATTGTTGCGCAACCTCAGGGAAAATAAAATGAGGATATTCTCGGCGTATAGGATAATTTTTTCGCATTCGATCAAAATATTTTGCCATTGGTTGGCCACTTTGATGCCACGCACGTAACCGTGCGTCGTCCTCCATAATAGGATAAGCCGCTAACAGTACCTGATTCAGTATTTCCTCGGGCGTCATATTATTTTCATTCTGTAAGTCGGTGTTCATTACTTGAGTATTTGATAGCGCAGGCAAAAGCGATGTGTCGGTGTTCATTATATTCGCCACATTAACCGGGGGAACAATACCTAAATACTGACATAATTGCTGAAACACCATTACCGTGCCCTGCTCTTTTCCTTCTAAACTATGCCCTGCAATATGCGGAGTTGCAATATCGACTAAAGACAATAATTCGGCAGAAATGTCAGGTTCTGTTTCCCATACATCGAGAGCAACACGAATATCTTTTTTATCCGTTAATCGATTAATCAACGCTTGATTATCAATCACCGCACCACGGCCTGCGCTAATTAATACCGTATTAGGGCGCAGCTGATCTAATTCCTGATGACCTAAAAGATGATAAGAAGGAAACTCGCCCGCTGTAGTTAATGGCGCATGAGAGGTAATAATATCCGACTGCAGTAACTCTTCGAGAGAGACTACATCTGGATTATCTTCCGCAGATAAACCTACAGACAAAAGAGGGTCATACACTTGGCAATGAACCCCCAGTGCAGTTAAGCGGCGATACACTCGCCCCCCCACATTGCCACAACCAATAACACCCACCGTTGCGTTCATCCATTGTGGCGATAACTGAGCCATCGCACTTAACACATACTGCACTACTGCGTTGGCATTACACGCTGATGCATTTGCCCAAGTAATATTTTGGGCATATAAAAAATCTGTATCCAGATGATCGACGCCGATGGTGCAGGTGCCGACAAATTTAACGTCGGAATCCGCCAACAAAGCTTGATTAACATTGAGTGTTGAACGCGTAATTAACGCATCAACACCTACTAGCTGATCTGCGCTTAACTCGCGTCCCGAATACGTCGCCGTTTCGCCTAGACTGGAAAACAATTCGTCGAATAATAATATTTGGCTATCGCCTAAGATTTTTATCACTGCTGCTTATCTCTACTGTCTGTCTGTTGTTTATCTGTTGTTTATCTGTCACTTCTCTATTTATCGTCTATTATTCGCTTGTATAAGAATAACCATTAATAACAAGGATCACTCACTCTATCGCAAAAAACGCTGGTAAGACTGGTTATCGGTCTCTTCGATAAACTGATAATTCAACTGCTCTAAATGTTCTGCAAACTCTTCAGAGTCTTCTTCTGGCACTTCGATACCCGCCAACACATTGCCGATAGCTGCACCCTGGTTCCGGTAATGGAACAAACTGATATTCCACTTAGCACCTAGCGTTTCTAAAAAACGTAACAAGGCACCTGGAGACTCAGGAAATTCAAAGCGGAATAAACGCTCACTTAAGATAGTGCCTGGCTTGCCGCCGACCATATAACGAATATGTAATTTAGCTAACTCGTTATCCGAAATATCATTAAAGCTATAACCACATTTTTCCAAATGCGTTTTCAGTTGCTCCAGCTCTTCGTCGCCATTACGCAAACCTACACCCACAAAAATTTCGGCGATTTTACCGTGAGCATAACGATAGTTAAACTCCGTAATCGGTCGTCCACTTAATGCCTTACAGAACGCTTTAAAACTGCCGGTTTTTTCAGGTAATGTCACGGCTAATAGCGCTTCATTTTTTTGTCCTAAGGCAGTTCGCTCTGCAACGTAACGCAAAGTATTAAAGTTTAAATTTGCACCCGACAGTACGCCTGCCAAATTCAAGCCTTTCGCATTATTGGTTTCGCACCATTTCTTCATACCTGCTAATGACAATGCACCTGAAGGCTCGGAGATTGCCCGCATAGAAACAAAAATATCTTGCATAGCCGCACAAATCGCATCGCTCGATACAGTAACAACACCATCACAATGCGGTGAAGCGACCCTAAAGGTTTCTTTACCTATGCGTTTCACCGCGACACCATCGGCAAAGCTACCCACGTAATCTAAATCAACCGGTTCTTTTGCTTCCATCGCCGCCGCAAAACAGGCGCTATCTTCGGCTTCTACCGCAATCACTTTTATCTTTGGATTAATGGTTTTAATATAAACCGACATCCCCGCCATTAAACCACCACCACCCACCGGAATAAATACCACATCAAGATGTGGTAACTGCTCTAATAACTCACGAGCAACAGTGCCTTGGCCGATAATTACCTGTTCGTCATCAAAGGGAGGGACAAAAACAGCGCCTTCTTTTTCGGCTAGGTCTACCGCGTAAGTATTCGCCTCATCAAAATTATTCCCATGAATAATGACCTCACCACCAAACCCTTTCACCGCATCAATCTTAATTTGTGGCGTGGTACAGGGCATCACAATACGAGCGCTGTGGCCTAAGTGCGTCGCGCTATAGGCTAAACCTTGTGCATGATTACCCGCAGATGCGGTCACCACCTGCGATTGCTTAGGTAAGGTTTGCAGCTTATTAAAAGCACCACGCAATTTAAACGAATACACCGGTTGTTGATCTTCTCGCTTTAGCCACATGGTGCAATCGTATTTAGCGCCTACCGATGCCACACAACTCACATCAGTCACTTTTGCTAGAGGCTCCATATTGGCTTTCTTAATAGCCTTCACGTAAGCCTCTGGGCTTAGACCGCTGTCATTTTTCTTTTTAGAAAACTTCTTCAATAATGCCTGTATCATTTTATTTCTCTGTTACGCAATGTGCGTATTCTCTTTCGTAGATCATGTAGGGTGCCTTACATAATAAACACCCAAAAAACAAAAAACCCCCGAACTTTTCAGTACGAGGGTTTGTTAGACACATAAAGCCTTGTGCAACTAACTCACCCCGCAGCGATAATAATCGCTGCGGTGATAATAATGGTTTGAGTGCTGCTGTAGTTCATCATGTGGCTATTGTAGAGGTAAAGTGCAGAGATGACAAATCGCGCACTTCCACGACCGATTAATCAATACAAGTACAGTTAATAGTAGTGAAATTCACCTCGAGGTTTATTTTCCCATCAATGATCAAAGGAAGAGTATCTCCTCTTAGGGAACTAACAGGCATAATATGAGTAAATCCTTTGTAATCCGTAAGACGGAGTCCTTTTGCATACAAACCCATTTTCGTGATGCCATTATACGCTTTCAAGTATATCCACTTATTTTTCATGTATACCGATACAACAATGCTTGGCGTGACTTGATAGCTAAATTTTTGTGGCGTCTCCGCAGGGCAAAATTTAGCAAAAACATCTTCCGTCAAAAAGTACTGTTTCATCTCCAGCATCTCTGTCTCTACAAACTTAGGAGAATGACATTGGTTAAAGCGCGGTATGGACTCGCACCCAACTAATAATATACATGCGCAAAGACAGTAGATTTTTTTCATTGGCTTAATTCTATTGTGGTGGTTCGAAAAGACCTTATTATCAGTATAGTTAGTCTCTATAGTGTAGACCAAATTATACAATGTAGCCGGATATTACCAAGCAGGATGGCAACTAAAAAGCAGGCGCTTTAATCATATGCACATGGGGAATACCGTCTTCATCGTAAGGCGCCGATGCCACAACAAAACCAAGCGTATGGTAAAAATTGCTAAGGTGATGTTGAGCAGAGAGAGTAATCGTTGCTTTTGGGGCGATACCGTCGATATAGCCGAGCGCAGTGCGCATTAGCTGAGTACCAATGCCTGCTCTTCTAGATTCCATCGCTATCACTACACGGCCAATAGACACTGTTTGCGCATTATCCTGTAAATCCATAATACGCAAATAAGCGCGGAGTGTGGCGCATAGGGTTGATGGGGCATCTGCTCCATCATTCCAACCTAAAACATGTAAAGCGGTTTTATCTGTTGCGTCTATATCTTCATAAATACATTGCTGCTCGATCACAAACACTTGCTGACGTAAGCGATAGAGCTCAAAAAGCGATGTGGCCGATAATTCGTCAAATGTCTGGCATTTCCAACTAATCACTTCCCTGCTTTTTTCACTAGTTTTTTTACCAGCCTTTTTGCTACCTTTTTCGCTATCCTGTTTCAAACCTATTCAAACTCCAAAAAAGTTTTTATGCACAATCAGTTCTGCTTCCGCCTCTTCAACTGATATCGGTACAAAAGAAAGCTCGGTGCCCGGTAAGCTTTGAGCCAGTTTACCCATATCCAATCCGCTCACACAACCCAGCAATGGGTAACCACCCATGGTTTGGCGATCCCGCATCAACACAATAGGCTGCCCATCTTTAGGGACTTGTATCGCCCCCAGCGAAATGCCCTGAGAAATAATACCTGACGACTCCGTTTGAATCACTTCGCCCGATAAGCGATAGCCCATACGATCAATATTGGGGGTTACCGTATAAGTATGTTGCGTAAAGGTTTTTATTGCACGCTCACCCGCTGATGTTTGCGATACATTGGGCATGAAACGCAGCATGATTTTTTTAGGGTAAACGGAGGTGAATGATGAAGGAACTCGCTTAATTAACGCATGCAATTGCGATACATAAGGAATAACATCCCCTTCAGAAAGCTTAGTGCCATCTTGATGAATACCGCCCAAATTTTCTCGCACAACCGTCGCACAACTGGATAACTGTGGGGCAACCGCAAAGCCATCTTTGACTGCAATATAACTACGCAAGCCAGTCACAGGGGCCTTGAAACCCAAAGTATCACCCACATTAACCGCATAGGTTTGCCAAGGGCTGATAGCTTGCTCGTTTAAGGTGGCAGATAAATCTGCGCCGCATAACGCAACCATAGTTTGCTCTAGAAACGTCGCAGAAAAAGCGCCGTAACTCACCTCAATTTGTGGCGCATTGTAATGATTACCCAGTAAACGATTTGCCCATAAAAAGGCATTCTCGTCTAAAGGCCCACCGTGAGTCACACCAATATGCTGATAGCCATAACGACCATAATCTTGAATGAGCGATAAAAAACCCGCTTTCAGTACCCGTAAAGACATTACACATCGCCCTTCGAGTTATATACCGAATTGCTATTAGCATCCGTTTCACTAGGAAAAACGCCACCAAGTCGTGAGTATTCATCTTGATCAATGGCGATAAATTTGACTCTATCACCAGCTGCTAGCGCGCTTAAGTTTTCGCGCTGGTAATCGATTAACTGAATAGGGGTTCTACCAATGATTTGCCATCCGCCGGGGGATTCTGACGGATAAATCGCCGTCTGTTCATCCGCAATACCTACGCTACCACTCGCCACTTTTTTCCTAGGCGTTTCTTTTCTAGCGGTCGCAATGCGTTTATCTACATTACCAAGGTAAGCAAAACCCGGCGCAAAACCAATGGCATATACGTCATAAATCTTGTTGCTATGAATCGCAATCACTTCACGCTCACTGAGCCGCGCTTTCTCTGCTAGGTAAGGTAAATCTAACGCAACCTCACTACCATAATACACCGGAATTTCAATAACATCTGTTGATTGAACATTACCACCATCACTATCGGTAGACAGTAATAGTTTTTCTAACCGCTGTTTACACTCTATTCCCGATATCGCTAATAAATTAAAAGTGATATGAATAGAAGCATAGGAAGGAATAACATCTACCAAACTATTCGCCATTGTTTGTTTGATTTTTCTGACCAACGTCTTAATACGCGAAAAATTATCGGCATCAATAATTTGCTCAAATAAAATAAGAAACGTATTTTCGGATAGACGAACGACATTTACTTTTCGCATCACTTAGTGTCAAGTAATGTCTGTGCGCGCAATACATCTCTAATGCGTTTGACCGACAATAAGACCAACGCACTATCATCATGGTCGCCATGAATACACATACTATCAGCCTTTACTGGCAATATTTTCCCGCTACAAGTGGTCACTGATTGCTGTGTAATTAGCTGAGTCGCCTGATTAACAATGCGATCGATATCATCGTAGACTGCGCCCTTTATTTGCCTCGATTGTAATGCACCTTCGTCGGTGTAGGCACGATCACAAAAGGCCTCAAACAGCAGCGGCACACCTAACTGCTGAGCTAATGCGACATACGCTTGATGGTTTTCGCTAGTTTCAGCAGTGGCCATAATCATTAAGGGGATTGCTGGCGTAAGGGTAGAGAGCGCAGTCAGTACTGCACGAAATACGGTGATATCACGCATCATCGTGTTATACAGTGCGCCGTGAGGTTTAACGTAACTTACCGATGTATTGTTAGCCGTACAAATAGCCTGCAAAGCGCCTATTTGATACAGGATAATATTGACTAACTCCTCAAAAGAAAACGTCATCTCTTTTCGGCCAAAGCCCTGCAAATCGGGATAGCCGGGATGCGCACCAATCGCGACATTATGCTGCACGGCTAGCACTACTGTGCGCGCCATTACTTGGGGGTCTGACGCATGAAAGCCACAAGCAATATTACTCATGTCCACATAAGGCATAATGTGAGCATCACTACCCATTGCCCAAGCGCCAAAGCTCTCGCCCATATCACAATTTAACTTCATAAATACTCACTACGTAATCGACTACTTAAATTATTTTTTGTCTATTAACTAGAACACATTCTACAACATCTACTGAAACGCTTACCCCGACATATTTATTTACACATTAACGTTGATCCCTTATCTAGACATTAACGTCGGTAAATATAATACGACTGATGGATAAGCAGTAATCAATACAATAGCAATAGCAATCATTAAGAAGAAAGGAAATGCAGCTTTTGCGACATAAAGAATATTTTTCCCCGTTAGGGATTGAATCACGAATAAATTAAAACCCACTGGCGGTGTAATTTGTGACATTTCTACCACTAGTACAAGGAAGATACCAAACCAAATAAGATCAATACCGGCCTGTGTGACCATCGGTAATACCACCGACGTGGTTAACACAATGACCGAGATGCCATCTAAGAAACAGCCTAATATAATAAAAAATAATGTGAGACAAATAATCAGTTCGATAGGAGACAAGCCTAACGAAGCTATCCATGCGGCCAGTTCGTTGGGAATACCAATAAAACCCATTGCCAATGTTAAAAAATGGGCCCCTATTAAAATGAGCCCCAACATACAGGAGTTCTTAACGGCACCCGTAATACTCTCTAAAAAACTAGACACACTAAAACTACCTAACACCATAGATAAAATCAGCGCACCCGTCACACCGAATGCTGCGGCTTCGGTAGGTGTCGCTACACCCTGATAAATAGAGCCGAGAACACCGCCAATCAATATGGTGATGGGAATCAGTTTCTTTAGTGCTAGAATTTTTTCTTTGGTGGTATAACGTACATCATCAACAACACCGTTTTTATTCCCTTTAAAAAACGACCACCCAATGGTGTACAACATAAACAAAACAATTAACACCAAACCCGGTAAAGCACCTGCGAGAAATAATCGCGCAATAGACACTTCAGCTGCAACACCATACACAATCAATATAATAGACGGGGGAATTAACAAACCTAAGGTACCCGACCCAGCTAAAGTACCAATGGCCATTGCTTCGGAATAACCCCGCTTAGATAATTCTGGCAGCGTCATTCGGCCGATAGTCGCTGCAGTCGCCGCGGAAGAACCCGATACCGCCGCAAAAATACCGCAGCTTAAAATATTCACATGCAATAATTTTCCCGGTATTTTCGATAAAATAGGTGAAAGTCCTTCAAACAAATCTTGCGACAAGCGCGTTCGAAATAATATCTCGCCCATCCAAATAAATAGCGGTAAAGCCGTTAACGACCATCCGGTCGTTGCACTCCACGAAGACGTACCCATTAACAAACCAATGCTACTATTACCGATTAACTGTAAACCGATAATGGATAACCCAGTTAACGTTAGCGCCACCCAAATACCACTTGTGAGCATAAGCAACATGCACACCACTAAAATAACACCAATTAATGTCATATCCATTGTTTAACTCTCCCCACTTAATGCGTTTTCACTACTAATATAAAGAGGGGTTCGCCCTGCTAACATGTCAATAAAACTGTCTAGCATCGCAATAAATAAAAACAACGCACCCACGGCCATTGGCATTTGTACTATCCATAACGGCATCGCAAGATAGGTTTCCGTTACCTCTTCGTAATCATACGAATCGTATACGGTGACGATACTATAAAAAGCAAAATAAGCAGAAATCAGTAATCCAATAAACAAGTTAAAAAATTCTTGCAAGCGACGTTTGTTAGGCGAGAGCCTGCTCAACAACATCGTGACACGAATATGGCCACCATGATGAAAGGTATAGGCTAACCCAAAAAATATGGTGGCGGATAACAGCCAGCCAGCAAAGTCTTCCGAAGAAGGAATAACCTGCCCAAATGATCGCGCAATAATTTGCGCTAATATCAGCAATGTCATCATCACCAAACAACTGCCCGACAAGATTGCCGAAGACAGATAAAAATAGTGTTTGATTTTGTTCATAAATAAACCGCCATGAGAAAAAGTCATTTATTGATACTGATACACCAATATAAAGTAGATACTGAGTCAAGCTCGGCATGACGCTATCAACGATAAACCCGTCATTCCGGAAAGCGCTTTTTGCTTATCCGGAATCCAATATCATCAATACAAAATAAATACCGGATCAAGTCCGGTATGACGATATCAAGGACAATCCCGTTAACCCCTGCATGACGTCATCAAAGACAAGCCACTATATGAAAATATCAAATGAGACATTTTGATTAACGAATTTATTCACCTTTAAAAGTTTTGATAATAGCTGCACCTGTATCACCAGATTCGGCTAACCATTCGTTTACCATAGTTGTACCGATAACGCGCAACGCTGCATCTAGCTCTTTTGTAGGAGCAGTTACTACCATGCCATTTTCTTTCAGTATATTGGTATGCTCTACTGCTAATTTACGACCTAAAGCCCAGCCTTTTTTCTCAGCGTTGGCAGCAGCCGTCAAAATCACTTGTTGCGTTTCTTCATCCAAACGATCGAACATTTTTTTATTCACAAACACCATATTTTTAGGAATCCAGGCATTAATCGTCGTAAAGTGCGTAATATAATCCCAACTTTGGCTGTTAACGCCTGTACTCGGTGAAGTAACCATCGCATCAATCGCGTTTGTTGTGAAGGCTTGCGCCACATCACTAAACGGGATATTCACTGGCGTGGTTCCCATTAAATCAGCTAAGCGAGAAGTGGTTGGGCTATAAGCACGCATTTTCAAGCCTTTTAAATCGGCCAAACTGTTCACTGGCTTATTTGAATATAAGTCTTGTGCAGGCCAAGGCGAGGTATATAGCAACATTAAGCCATCAGATTCTAACTGCGCATTCATGGCTTCTTTCGATGCTTGATAGAGTTTTTCTGCACTATCAAAATCAGTCGCTAAAAAAGGGATGTTATCCAACTTAAAAATAGGGTCCGTGTTACCTAGACGGCCCACAAAAACCTCGCCAATTTGTACTTGACGTGATTTAACCGCGCGGTGAATTTCAGGATGTTTAATTAACGAACCTCCTGAATGCACCTTGATGGTTAATTTACCCGATGCCGTAACTTCTTCAGCAAAGCTTCTTGCCACTTGTGTTTGATGCGTGCCGTCGCCGTAAGGTGTCGGCAAATCCCATGTTGTCGCAGCCGATACTGTGGCAGCACCAATACTTAGTAGTAAACTCATTAGTAATGTTGATTTTTTCATCGTGTCGTCCTCATTATTATTTATTAGTAAAGATTTTTTTCTAAGAATTATTTGATAAAGATTATTTTTGGAAGAGAGCACCGCATTTACAATTGATCGTAACGCACATCGGTAATCAGCATCTTTCCCGGTGCGTGAGTAATCACCAACGGTTATTTAGCATCTCTTAATATTCGCTGGCTGGTCACACCGCAGCCCCAAAAAACAGGCACTTCATTATCAGCAATAGGGACTGCATCGCCGTAATTAGGTTGTTGAATATTGTGAATGCCGATAGCCGTAGGATCGCCAATATGGATTGGCGCACCGTGAGTTTTTGAAAACTGGCTGGTGATGTCGGTTACCACAGCAATATCTTCTGGCTTAAATGGGCGCATAGACACCACTGTATTACCGCTAAAATGTTCGGTCGCCTGTGTGGGAATACTCGTATCGTACATAGAGACGTTAAGCCCCATGTCGATATTACGAATGCGATAACCCGCCGACATCAACGCATCTTCAAAAGAGTAAGAGCAACCAATCACAATGGCGACAGAATCATCCTCCCAATAATTGTTAATATCGGCCACCGTCTCACACAGCTCACCTTCACCAAAAATACAGTATTCTGGCACATCAACTCGTATATCAAGATTGCTACCCAAGGTAGGAAGACATGGGTCACCCGGTTGAGAAAAACCGATAACAGGGCAAGGGATCGTATTAAGATGACAAAACACTAGAAATTCTTCCGCCACCTTGGCAGGTAACACGACAATGTTACCTTGCACCAAACTGGGCATTAAGCCGCTAGTATTGCCGGTAAATTGATTACTACGAATTTGCGCCCTTAACTGTGATAAATCGACACTTTCAGAAAGTGTATTATTATTCCGGCTGTTAATAATGGCATTGCTCATGATCTGATGCCTATATGATTTCTATTTATTATGTCTATAATTCAACCCATATTATCAAACGCAACAATAAAATCTAATTATCATATTCTTTCAAATTCAATAGATTTAATTTATCGAAATAACAGGATTTCATCAACAGTAGAGTGGGCGAAACACAGAATAGACGAAAGACAGAGGCTAGGCATAAAGCCAAAGCAAGCTTAAGCGATGGGAGGATTCGAAGAGATAGAAGGAATGCTATAGCCGTCGGCCACGGTTTTTGCGAGCGCTATAATCGCTGTCAATTCAGGTTTATAGGGGATCATTGCGTGTGATGCCGTAAACGTAAGCTTAGACGGGTGCCATTTAGCATCAATAATATGTAGCGACTGATTAGCAATATCCGCATCCACAATATGTATCGGCAACGCCGCAATACCCACACCTTCTACTACTAAGCGGCGACACACGCCCAGCGAGCTAGAAGTAAATATTTGCGCAGGTCGGTCAACGGCCTCTGCCAGCTTTTGACTGATTTCATTGTAAGGGATGGTATTACGTGCATAGGTCACAATAGTATATTCGGCTAATTCACTCACCTCATAGCTGTGGTCGTTTTTCATTAACGACGGACTCGCCACCCAGTGCAGTTGCGAAGACCACAGGGGTATATCATTGATCGATGGGTCACCCGTTGGCCCCATTAAAAAGGCCAAATCTATTACGCTATCCGCTAGCTGCTTTCGTAAATTAACTGATAAGTCTACTGTTAGCTCAACGGTAATATCAGGCAACTGCTGATGTAACACTTTTAAGAAATCCGACAACCACGTATGCGCAATGGTTTCCGATACACCTAAACGTAACAAACCCGAATACGCCGCATCTTGATTCGCCGTATGCACAAACTCATTGGACAAATTCATCAGGCGCTCGGCATAGCGAATTAACTCCTGCCCTTTCAGCGTAAGCAGTACCTTACTATTACCATCACGCTCAAATAAACGTACGCCCAATTCCTCTTCTAACATAGCGATGCGAGAAGAGATAGCGGGTTGGGTCGTACACTGCTGCTCTGCAGCTTTGCGAAAACTGCCTAGCTTGGCTACCCAAAAAAATGTTTCGATGCGTTTAAAATTCATAGGTATATAGCAGTATTAAACTGGCCACAAAAAAGCCGTGAGATGAATAGAAGGCGACAATATCACCCCTTACAAAGTAACGCTACGAGTTTTCAATAGCGATATAAAACGCTTCATTGAATAAGAATAAGGCAAACAATACGAGTAAAGCCGATGCTAAATAA
>JBLHVA010000020.1:0-13704 GCA_047630005.1 Candidatus Endobugula sp.
ATCTTCGTTACTATTTAACTACTATTTCGCTACTACTTCATTGCTATATCGCTACTATCTAATGACTACCTCATGACTGTCACACGACAACTGACGGCTCGTTAACTATGTTCAATGAGGGAAGGGATTTATTGATGCAGATTAAGCGCATCTATCAACAGTCCATGCACTCCACCAAAACCACCGTTGCTCATAATCACAATATGACAAGGAGCTTCACTGCTATCGACGACACTGGCAATCAAGTCATCTAGTGTATTACAGCGTTCGCTAAGTACCTTGCTCGCTGTAATTACACCATCAACATCCCACGATAAACTGGGGGGATTAAACCATAAGACATGATCTGCATTAGTGACAGAATCAGCTAACTGAGAGGCATGAACGCCCATTCGCATGGTGTTAGAGCGGGGTTCTATCACAGCAATTATTTTTTCTTCACCGACTTTTTTACGTAAACCATTTAATGTGGTCGCGATCGCCGATGGGTGATGAGCAAAATCGTCATACACTTTGGTACCATTCACATCTGCCACACATTCCATCCGACGCTTTACGCCATCGAACTCTGATAGCGCCGCACAACTCACTTCGGCCGTCACACCCACATGATGTGCCGCAGCAATTGCAGCTAATCCATTAGCAATATTATGCTCTCCTAACTGAGACCAATTCACCTGCCCTTGTTTAGCGTTTTCGTAATACACATCAAAACATTCACCGTCTTCGCGAACACTATCTGCGAACCACGTAGCCAATGCAGGAGATTGGTCTTCAAGCAGAGATGAGCCCGACTGCGACATAGTCGCTGTTTCACTCCAACAGCCTTGGTTTATTACTGCATCAATCGCAGGAACATTGTTAGGCGTAATCACACGACCATTTTCAGGAATCGTCCGCACCACATGATGAAACTGACGCTGAATCGCCTCCAAATCATCAAAGATATCCGCATGATCGAATTCAAGATTATTAATCACTAAAGTACGAGGGCGATAATGGACAAACTTCGAGCGTTTATCAAAAAATGCACTATCGTACTCATCTGCCTCAATCACAAAAAAAGGCGTTTCGCCAAGACGAGCAGAAACTGAAAAGTTTTTAGGCACGCCACCTATTAGATAACCTGGCGACATATTCGCGTACTCTAAAATCCACGCTAACATACTGCTAGTGGTGGTTTTTCCATGAGTGCCCGATACCGCCAATACCCATTTTCCCTGCAACACATGATCGCTTAACCATTGAGGGCCGGACGTGTACGGCAGCCCTCCATTAAGAATAGCCTCCAACAAGGGATTGCCACGACTGATCGCGTTACCAATAACAAAAATGTCGGGGTTGAGTGATAATTGTTCTGGATCAAAGCCTTCGATTAGCTCAATACCGGCAGCTTCTAATTGCGTACTCATAGGCGGATACACATTGGCATCCGCTCCCGTCACACGATAGCCCTTTGCTACTGCTAACTGGGCAAGACTGCCCATAAATGTACCGCAAATACCTAAAATATGAATGTGTTTCATCATGCGATTTTAAAAATCCTCTTCCCCTGCCGATAATCAGTAAAGCTTACATGAAATCGTCGTTAAATTCCCGTATCATTGCGGCCATTAAGGAACCTCTGATTAAGTCTGGGTTGAATTTTTGGTGAGATAAAACAATCGTATTTGAGGCAAAAATTGAAGGTGATAGCGAGCTATTGGCGAAATCAGCAACAAAAAATACGGTTACTTTAGCCATCAAAAAACAATTCATGACCTGATCAGAGGCTCCATAACAAGCCCTAAACGGTACTATTTCGATAGTCTATTTAATAGCATGGGCTTAACTTATAAAAGACTCTCTTTAGACAGGTTGATATTTCCTTATGGCGAAGAAAAATGCGTTTTATGCTCAGTCTGGCGGTGTTACCGCTGTTATTAATGCGTCCGCATGTGGCGTGATCGAAACTGCTCGACAGCACAAAAAACATATTGGCAAAGTGTATGCCGGCAGCAATGGTATTATTGGCGCATTGCGTGAAGAATTAATTGATACCAGCAAAGAAAGCAAAAAAGATATCGCCGCACTCAGACATACCCCTTCCGGCGCTTTCGGCTCTTGCCGTTATAAACTCAAAAGTCTAGAAGAGAATCGAGCCGAATATGAACGATTAATCGAGGTATTTAAGGCCCACAATATTGGCTATTTCTTTTATAACGGTGGCGGCGATTCCGCTGACACCTGCCTCAAAATTTCCCAGCTATCAGAAACCATGGGATATCCAATACAAGCTATTCACATCCCCAAAACTGTTGACAATGACTTACCGTTTACCGATAACAGCCCAGGATTTGGCTCTGTTGCAAAATATGTCGCTATATCAACTAAGGAAGCCGCCCTGGATGTAAAATCTATGTGCGAGACATCCACTAAAGTATTTATTCTAGAAGTAATGGGGCGTCATGCAGGCTGGATTGCTGCGGCAGGCGGCTTAGCGGCAGAAAAAGAAGGCGATGCGCCACATATCATCCTATTCCCTGAGATTGCCTTTGATAAAGAAAAGTTTTTAAAACGCGTAAAAAGCACCGTTAAAAAACATGGCTTCTGTGTCATCGTCGCGTCCGAAGGTGCACAGTATAAAGATGGTAGCTTTCTGGCTGATACAGGCAATGTCGATGCCTTTGGCCACAAACAATTAGGCGGTGTTGCCCCCACATTAGCAACCATGATAAAAGATGAGCTGGGCTATAAATACCATTGGGCACTAGCGGATTATCTACAGCGCGCAGCACGGCATATTGCCTCTGCAACCGATGTAGAGCAAGCATATGCCGTAGGTAAAGCTGCCGTCGAAATGGCGGTTGCTGGCAAAAACGCCGTAATGCCTGCCATTATTCGCGGCAAAGGCAAAAAATACAGCTGGACCATCGAAGAGGCACCTTTAGAAAAAATTGCCAATGTCGAAAAAATGATGCCACGCAGCTATATCAGCAAAGACGGACTTGGTATTAGCGCGCTAGGTCGAGCCTATCTTGAGCCACTTATCCAAGGCGAAGACTACCCTCCTTACGATAAAAATGGCTTGCCTGAATATGTACAGCTGAAAAAAGTCTTGGCCGATAAAAAAATCAAAAAGAAGTTTATCGTCTAACAGGGTCTAACCGTTCAGCACTATCGCTCCGTCGCAGAGAGGGGGGGCAGCGCCTTGCATCATAATCGCTACTCCTTCTCTGTTTGAGCCAACTAAACAACCACCTGCACGAATTAACATCTTCCTAAGCACCCCATTATTGCCTAAGTCGCTAAAGTCGGCATCTACCTCCCTCAAATGCCTTAGCCTAACTTGCACTGAGGGGATTTTACGTCACAATCAATTCCCTGCTACACTTACTTTATATTAATAGCAATTTAACCATCAACCATATCCACTCTGAACGACTGGCTGGTTAATTACGAGAGCATTGATAACGGATATATATGGACAAATACCTTTCTTATTTACGCGCGAAACTACGTGGCAAAGTAGACATGATCGTCACTGAAGACATTGTCGCGTATCCAGAAGGCCAAATGGCAGCAAAAGGTGACATATTAGATACAGAAAAGCTTCTGCGTCTATCTCACCTTAACTTAAACATTCCCTTAGAAATCAGTATAAGAATTGCTGAACCTCTCAGCCCAGTAGCCCTTTATAAAGAAATTGATGAATTAGTGAGTAAAGATAAACCACTAAGCGAAATTGATGAACATTTTGGCAAAGCCTCGCTGCTTGGCCAATGCTGCGAGACATTAAAACCACATCTCGACTTATTAGAAATACTCACTATTCTTAAAATCGAAACCGAAGACCTATATAAACAATCATTAACCTCGGCATATCTTGCTTACATACTAGGAACTGTTGCTAAGTATTCGCAAGCCAAAATAGAATCAGCGTTTTTAGCTGGATTGCTACATGATATAGGCCTGCTTTTCATTCCCCGAAACTGTCTTGATAAAACCAAAAGAATTAACGCTCAAGAATGGAAGGAAATCCAACTACACCCCATCATTGCTTTTAAGCTATTAAAGGATGTAGGCAAGTTTTCCGTTACTAGCCGAAAAGCTATTCTAGACCACCACGAAAGGCCTGATGGCTCCGGTTACCCCATGAATAAAGAAGAAGATGAGATTAGTGAACTCGGCTCTCTCATCAGCTTACTAGATGATGTGATTTCTATTTACAACAAACAATTCAAGCCGCTCAAACGCACCATTAAAAACATACTACCCATCATCCAAATGAACACTTTCGGGTATCATCAATCTGCAGTGACAGCGATGACCATAATACTCCGGCAATCAAAAGATCAAAAAATAGAGGACATCGACAAAGATATCGTAAAAGACCAATAAAATTATGGGTGTCATTAACCAAGTCAATGATATTATTGGCTTCTCTCACAACAGTAAACAGGTGACCCATATACAAAACATTAGTGGCAAAATCTCATCCATCATTGCCAGTTCTGGCTTACAAGAATCATCTTACATATCGTTACTACAACGACTCACCGTAGAAGACCACCAGACATTGCATTTAGAAGTTGAAGAGACGCGTTTAATGCTAGAAGAAATTATTTATCAATTACACAGCTATCATAAAGCGGCCAATCTATTCAGCACCAACTTTTCTAATGGCTTATCCGAAAAAGTTGGTATGTTCACCGACGTGTTTTCTGTCACTGAACGCCCCCCAACCCCAGAAACCCTCCTGCAATATTGGAAAAACCTGGCCTCAGAATAATTTTTTAAAATTGTTTTTAATGTAAATGTTTTCATTGTCACCTAACGCCGCCTGGCATACTTTTAACTTTTGCAAACCTTTTACACTTCACTATACTCACCTTTACCGATGATTATTCATCACAAGCGGAATAGTTGCTCATCATGAATGAATATGCAGAGAATCTTGTTAACTCTCAGAAAAAAATAAAACTCATCGCCACAGAAGACATAGTCAGTGACAACGGAGTTCTTCTTGCCCAAAGTGGCATCGAACTCAACAGAAAAACTTGCGAAAACATTCTACGATTCAAGCTTCTAAAGCCTTTAGAAGACTCTATTGCAATAGAAAACCAATTAAATGCAAAGTCTATTTATGACAAAATAAATCAAATGGTCTTAATTAACCCAAACCTTATTGCCATGCACAAGGAAATCAACGAAAAAAAATCTTTACAAAAGTGCTGTCTGAGACTAGAAAAATACCCACTTATCCAACAAAAACTAACGGTACTGTGTGTCGAGCTCCCTCATGTTTTTGATCAGTCAATATTATCTGCTTACCTTGCTTATTTATGCGCTCATCTTGAGAAGCAAAGCCAATCAAAAATAGAGGAGTACTTTTTAGCTGGACTAGTACATGACATTGGATTTTTACACCTCAATCACAAAATATTCAAAAAGAAAGGTGAACTAACGCCAGAAGAATGGAGAAGCATTCAATCACACCCTATTATTGGGTACGAAATATTAAAATCTGTTGATAACTTTCCACAAACCGTATCCCGAGCAGTACTCGAGCATCATGAAAACTTAGATGGGACCGGCTATCCAAGAAAAAAAACAGCGAACGATCTCTGTGAACTCGGGCAATTCATCAGCTTGCTAGATAATGTGATCTGTATCTACAACAAGAAATTTAAAGATCAAGGCCGCAGCCTACGTTGCGTCATCCCCGTATTGCAAATCAATATGCATTCTTATTTTCCAGCCGTCGCTTCTAGCATTATCCGCATGCTAAAAAAATCGCCTGACACACCAATTCAATCTATTCAGCCTGATTTGGTTAATGACATCATGGATAACTCACAAAAAAAGCAAGAATACATTCAACAAACAACACAACTCATCAAAGCCGCCAACAAAGAAATCGGCTTCACTCATAATAATAAAGAGGTGTACTACATACAGAACATCGCCAATAATATTATTTTTATTGTGAATAGCGCTGGACTATATGTCCCCTATTTTATGGGTGAATTGGACAATCTCAACGAAGAAGATAAACATACACATTTTAACGAGCTGGCTGATACCCTAGTAATGCTAGAGGAGATCATTTACCAGTGCCAGTTCTACCAAAAAACCTCTGACATTTTTGTTAGCAACAACCCACAGCATCAAATCGCACACATCATATCGGAGTCTATAAAAAAAATACGCGCACTTCCCTCTCCCGATAAAACAGGCTCTTTTCGTCGCGCCAAAAACGGATAATAAGCACTAACGATCAAAAAAACACCCTCTAAGCTCTTGGTAAGTCTCGTGGTTATGGTAGAATTTACGCCGTTTTCACTGGGCGGCTGTTGTAAGCATTGCAAAAACCATTGTCGCGACAAACGTCCTAATCCAGCTAATCATCATCAAAGAAGCGATTATTATGAGTCTTAACTTAGTACCTGCAGGCAAAAACCTACCTGAAGAAGTCAACGTTATTATTGAAATCCCGTTAAATGGCGAACCTGTTAAATACGAAGTAGATAAAGATAGCGGTGCATTATTTGTTGATCGTATCTTAGGTACGTCAATGCATTACCCTTGTAACTATGGCTACGTAAACGATACCTTGTGCGGTGACGGCGATCCGGTAGATGTATTAGTGATCTCACGCTTTGGCTTTGTTGCTGGTTCAGTAGTTCGCTGTCGTCCCGTTGGCGTACTCAACATGACTGACGAATCAGGCGAAGATGCGAAGATCCTTGCCGTACCAGTAGAGAAAATCAGCCCAATGAACGCTCACATCAACGATATTAGCGACGTACCAGAATTGTTACTAAAGCGTATCAGCCATTTCTTCGAACACTACAAAGACTTAGAGGCAGGCAAATGGGTTAAGGTCGAAGGCTGGGCAGATGCAGCAGCAGCTAAGAAAGAGATATTAAACTCCGTAGAAAACTTTAATAACGCCAAGTAATAGATACGGCCTTATTAGCATGTAAAGTAAACTGGCTCCCCATGAGCCAGTTTGTCACTAGCTTCCAACTCATACACTACCCTCTGACTCAATCACCAACACTCTCGCTTCTCCAATCGGATGAGCAACGTGCTCTGTACCAATGGAGGCATAAAATATATCACCTACTTCTAGCATGACGGACTGCTCTTCGCCATCTTCCTTATAAAACATCTCTACTTTACCATCGAGAACGACAAAGACTTCTTCACCATCATTCACATGCCATTTATAAGGCTGGTCAGTCCAATGGAGCTTTGTGGTAATACCATTCATATTCGCAATAGGTAACGAACCCCATGCACTATCGGCGGTAAAAGTGGCTGGTTTAATTATTTTCAAGTGTTATTCCTCTGTTAAGGTAAGACGCAAGTAGGTCACATCAAATGGAAGATGCGCTAAAGTTTTTGTTACTCCCTCTTTAAACCCTAATTTTATATACCAGTTTTTTAATACAGAATGCGCAGCGATAATTCCAATACTGATGGAGCGTATCTTTTTCTCTTGTGCGTAAGCAGCAATATACTCTACCAACGCCTTGCCAATACCTTGCTGTTGATGACTGGGTAACACCGACAAGCGATTAAGATAAGCCGCATCTGGCCTAGGGTGCTCAAAGGCAATACAAGCAACGGGAATATCATTGTGCTTATAAACAAAATACTCTTCGCCACGAGACAAATCATCTAACAGCCAATCGTTGGTATATAGTGAAGGATGCTTAGGGTTATTGTCAGCAGTAATACCAAACTGATCGGCAACAAGTTGATTGGCTTGACGAATTATATCAACCACTCGATCGATATCGCTTGCATGTAGTTTTTCAATCACGATCTTATTCCTCCACTAAAAAAACCTCCGTAACTACCTCTGTAGTAACCGAATTAGCAATAAAACATTGCTCATGAGACTGGTGATGCATTTTTTCTAGTTTTTCCAAGGTCACTGGAGTCTCCACCGAAAAATAAATTTCTGGGCGCAATGTCACTTTAGTCATTGCCATTTTTCCTTGCGCATTTTTTGCCAATAAACCAATGGGCCTATCAATGTAACGTTCAACGACAAGTTTATTTTTGGCAGCGATAGATAAAAAAAACAACATATGACAGCTCGACAAAGACGCAACGAACGCCTCTTCAGGGTCAACATTATCTTCAACAGAATAAGGTAAAGGGACTATATGCGGAGAGGATGAGGCGGGCACAATAACACCACCACTAAACACCCACTGATGTGCACGACTATATTTGTTATCAATATAGTGCTCATCTTCCCGACGCTGCCACACAATCGTGGCATAGTATTCAGACATCAGCTTCTATCTCCTTAACGTAAAAATATGGGCTAGCACACAGAAAACGCATAAGCGTTATGGCGACACGCACCACAACAGGCTGAGCGTTTAAACACTCTAGACTTTTTTCTTGCCTAAGACCTTGTTCATCAATCGGCCATCAATACCCAGTAAACTTGCCACAATAAAAAACATACCAATCAAATGCTCCGTTCGCAACACTTCATCCAACACCATCACGCCAAGTAAAATAGCCGTAATAGGAATAAGGAATGTCACCATCGAAAGATTAGTAATGCCCGATGAAGACAACAAACGAAAATAGATAATGTACGCTAGCGCGGTAGAAAACACCGCCAAAGCAATCACAGCAAACCACACAGAAACGCTAGGCAACATCAACTGGTCAGGGCGTTCAACTAAAATACTAATCGGTAGAAGAACTAACGACGATGTAATCAATTGCCCCGTCGCAGTAGCCAAGGGGGGAATTTTCATCTTTTTAAAACGCCGACCATAAACACCGGATATCCCGTAAGATGCTGCCGCACCCAATACGGCTAGCTGAGCAAATACATTAACGCCCAAACCATCTAATGATGATGGGCCAATGAGTATCACCACACCGAAAAAACCGATCACGATACTGATTATTTTACGTGAACTAATGCGCTCGTCCGCTAAAAAAACGCCAGCCATTATCACGGTAAACAATGGCGTGGTGGCGTTCAGCACCGATGCTAACCCTGATGCAATATGCGTTTGCCCCCAGACGATCAACGAGAAAGGTATCGCACTGTTAAACAGCCCCATCACCAAAAAAGTGCCCCACACATTTAACGAGCGAGGCAAACGTTGCCCGATGCACACCATGACAAGCCATAAAGTTAAGGCCGCCAATACTAAGCGCAAAGCCACAATGGTTAACGGTGGCAGTTCTACCACGGCAATACCGACAAAAAAGAATGAACCACCCCATAACACAGATAACAAAAACAGCATCAGCCATTCTTTTCTGCCCATAGTTTGATTAATAGCGATCGTCATAATACTTCGCACTCTGGCAACTCATTTACAAAAAATTATCATGTTTCATGTGAGCTATTACGGCCTTCACGAAAACACGGCAGGTCACCTTCTATGCTATACCAACTCGCCTTGCTACCTACAAAAATATGCACATCCGGCGTATGAGAAATAGCTGTATCTAACGCCCCCAAAGCAAACTCCACTATCTCGCCACTGGGATTCGCTTCTTCAAAAATCAAACTAGAACCACAGACACTGCAAAACTTTCGGCGTGTACCGTTTGAGGCATCATAGGTGTTGAGTAATAACTCACCAGACAACCAATGAAAATGCACAGTTTTCGCCTCACCATAAGTAGCAAAGGCAGCCCCATGAAACTTTCTACACATAGAGCAATGACAATGCCCCATTTTATCGCCGATGGCATCCACTGAAAACCGAATCTCACCACACAAACACTGCCCTTTATAAGGCGACTGAGCCACGTCGAGGGGATCGCTGTTATTCATCTTCACTCCTACTATTGATATGCTTAATGTCATTACTAGGGGCTATTAAGAATCTCTAATAGTTAACTATAATTGTATTCACAACCTCGAAGACTAAAGCAGCAACCACATACAATGCAATAGCTAACTGTGGCAGCCTATGCTAATTTACAAAATAGTTGATGCAGCTCACAACAAGCCAAATGTACGCGCTGCGTGAAAGTAAACAAGAGGGTCAGTTATGTTATATCCAATGGCAATGATGGTACTGCTCATATTACTGGTAGGTATAGCCGCCATAAGAACACGAATTGCTAGCGTTCGCAGCGGCGCGGTATCGGTAACAGATTTTCAGTTAACCAAAAAAGATGACTTACCCGACAATGTCATCAAAACCACACGCTGTTTTAATAACCTATTTGAAATACCGGTTATTTTTTATGTCGTCTGTACCCTCTATATAAGCTTGCAGATAGAAAGCACTACAGCCATTGCGCTCGCTTGGTTGTTCGTGGCATTTCGCTATATTCATACCTACATCATGCTTGGCAGCAATAATGTGATTCATCGTATGTGGGCTTTTTGGCTAGCATTTATGTGTGTACTGGGACTTTGGGTGATGCTGCTATTCAAGGCATAAAATACCGAGTAAAAAACCAACCCTATTAACAGATATATCTATACCTTAGGCTGCTTTTCAGCCGACGGGGAAAGAGGCTCAACGGGGTTATTTACCTGGGCACTATTTACCTGAGGGCTATTTACCTGAGGGCTATTTACCTGAGCGCCATTCGCTAATGGGCGAGCGGGTAATTGGCTAAGATGACTCACCTTAATCACTGCCTTCTGCAGCATCAAACTATTCGGATAAGTGATTAAGGCTTCTCCCTGTAGAATAATCACATGAAAAAGAGAGATCTCTTCAATCGTGCCAGAAAGATCATCATTGCCATCAATAATTCTTATTACATCGCCAACACGATAGGGAAACGCAAAAAAAATAATCAGACTAGATGTGATGTTACTAAGAATCGACCACTGAGCAAATAGTGCCACGCCAATCACCGCAAATACCGATGACAGAAAAACTGACAGTTGCGAATATTGAATACCGAGCAAAAGAAACAAGATAATAACAAAAAACCCCGTTAACGAGATATTCAGTGTTTTGCTAATATATTTTATACGGTAGGTATTAACCGATTTTTTTTCGCCTAGTTTTTCTATGGTTCTCGATACAAAGCGCATAGAGAAAACATAGATAACAAATAAGACAATAGCGATAAAAACAGTCATTTCATTAATCCTTTTTTAGTAACACATCAAGTTTTTCATTGAGGCGCATCACCTCTAACTCCAACTTCAAATTAATTTGAAATGCAGAATCTTGTTTAATACGGTCTTTTTCATTTTGTCGATTTTGCGACATCATGATGATAGGTGCCTGAAAAGCCGCCAAGCTCGACAAACCTAAATTGAGTAAAATATAAGGATACGGGTCAAAGGCTGCGCCAGAGGTCAGCAAATAACTATTAATGACCATCCAGATAAAGATCAAGAAAAAGAACAAGCCTATAAAAAACCAAGAACCGCCAAAAGCAGCCACTCTATCGGCCACTCGCTGACCCAATGTTAGTGAATCCGTATAAGATGCATTCACATTCTCAGAAACCGTCGTATTGTCGGCAATACTATTAATCACCAACTGCTCAGACTTACCTAGCTTATCGTACGCCTCACCTAACAGGGCTTTTGCTAGGTTTTCAAAATATTTTTTCATATCACCAACTCATCTCACATTGTCTAAAATAGTACGTAATATACTAACGTTATCCCGTACATTACAACAGACTAATTTGCGCCTGCACAATGCGCTCAAACCCATCATCAATAAAACACAAAATACTGTCTGCGATAGGTTGTAACTGTTTATCTACATAGTGCTGATAATCAATCATGCTGTTTCTATTATCCACGGGCTCTGGGCCATTAACGGTTATCACATAACGAATGGTATCGCCTTTTTTCAGCGCTTCTCCGGTGATCGCTTCGTGCTTTCTGGCGGCTTTTACATGAGGCGGGTTCGACTTTTCATAGAGATCAACATCGCGGCGTAAACGCTTGCGATAAATTAACTCATCATCACACTGCCCCTGCCTGACCGACATCACTACATCGTAAATATACTGTTCATAAGGTTGCTTATCGAATACTTGCTGATATAAGGTTTGCTGGAATCGTTTAGCCAATGGCGTCCAGTCGGTACGCACCGCCTCTAAGCCTTTAAAAATTAAGCGCGTATCTATTATTGACTCATCAGTAGTGTCTAAAACCTCAAGATTGTTTGCTGTATCAGTCTCGGCTGGCCTAACGGTTTTAACCGTTCCCGCATAACGTTTTTTACTGCCCTTTTCTGAGCCGCGAATCGTCGGCATTAAAAAGTCGTAGTAATGGGTTTCAAACTCAATTTCTAAACGGCTTTCAATCGCCATTTCATCTTGTAGATAATTATCCCACCACTTATTTAAACCTTTCGCCAAATCCTGTCCAATCACATTCGCCTGCTGATTGACATCAGCAACGCTCGCATCCTGTTGAGCGAAACACTGAGAGAAATCGTCACCCAGCCAAACAAATAAAGAATCGGTATCACCATAAATAACTTGATAGCCTTGCTCTTCGATCCACGTATGACTTTTTTGAATGATTTCATGCCCACGCAAGGTGATAGAGCTGCACACGCGTGGATCAAAGAAGCGGCAACCGCTAGAACCTAGCACCCCATAAAATGAATTCATAATGATTTTTATGGCTTGCGATAAAGGCTGATCATTATCAGCTTTAGCTTGATCGCGCTCCTGCCATAAGTCATTAATAACCGACGGTAAAATATGCTCATCCCGCGAAAAGAACGCGCCATTAAACCCCTCTACAATCTCTTCTTCGCTTAACTGTTGGTGATCGGCAAACCAAAACGCATAAGGGTCAATCGAGAAGGTACGGATAATACTCGGGTATAGGCTTTTAAAATCCAGCACCAAGACATGCTGATATAAACCCGGCAAAGACTGCATCACATAACCACCGGGGCTGACCACATCAGAGGTTAACTCACCCAAATTAGGCGCAACATAGCCACGACGATGCAGTTTAGGTAAATAAGCATAATCAAAGCTCGCCACCGAACCACCCATTTTATCTAGGGGCATACCCGTTAAGCGTGAACGGGCTACAGCGAAGTCGAGCAGTTTGGTTTTTTCAAAAATATCCCACACCAATTTACAATCTCGTAAATTATATTCAGCCAATGCGATACGATCCGCAACATTATCTGACCGGAACATATCGCTAATCGCCTGCCCCCGATCATCATGTTGGATGAGCTTGCCCTCACCCAGCAGACTATTCGCGACAAACTGTAGACTAAAGCTATCAAAATGATAAAAGGCGATGCGTAATAATTCGATGCCATCCAGCACCACTCGACCCGGCACCTGAAGATAACGGCGCTGACGATCCATCCATTCTGCCTCTTCGGTGTTTTTTAATTCGCTATCATTTTCCTCTTTGACTCTTGCACCATAAGCCTCCCCTTCTACTCGCCAATGGGGGATTTTTTTTGCACGCCCAAAGGTAAACGGCACTTTCCAGCGTTCACATAATTTGCTTAACACCCAGCAGTCAAACTGCACCACGTGCCAACCGATAATAATGTCGGGGTCACATTCATCTAGCCATGCAAGAAACTGCTGCAGACATTCACGAGGGGTTGCACACCAGACAATATTGACTTCAGGTGATGACTGACGAGCGGTGGGATTATTTTCACATGTAGATTCGTTTTCAATCTCACCTACCATAAACACCAAAGACACCAACGGCGCATACACGGCAATAGAATATAAATCACG
>JBLHVA010000021.1:0-13680 GCA_047630005.1 Candidatus Endobugula sp.
GGTGGTTGTCGGCAGGGTAGTCTATGTATTGTAATGCCATCACCCATGTGCCCCACAGTAAGGCGATAAATGGCACAAGTAAATTCAGTAATGGGATAAACGACAATACAAATAAACCAATAAGTACTAATAAACCACGGCTAATAAAGTAGAACAATTTGACCATTTCTCGCCGTAGTGTACGCAATATCATGCTGCTAATACTTTCTTCTGGAACGCTCTCTCCACAAATATTGGCTTCTAGTTTTTCAGCGAGACGCCCATAAAAAGGCGCGGCAATAATATTGGTGAGTAGAGTAAAGCTGTAGCCATAAATGAGCAGTACAAAGAAGATAAATAAACCTGTTAAAAATGCGACCAAATATGAAATCCACGACCATGATGGAAATAGTCCAGTAAACCAGTCTTGCAGGCTGGAAAAATGGCTGATTAACGACATAGTTAGCAAAATAAAAACAATACAGTTGGCAACAAAAGGAATAAGGACAAAACGCTTCATTCCTGGTGTGAGTAATAATACGGCTCCTTGACTGAGATAGTTGAGGCCGGAGAAAACACTGTTTTTATTAGGTGGCTGGTACATGTCGTTGCCTGTTCGGATCTATTGGTTTAACTGCGTTGTACGAATGATGTGGTATTCATACAATGCCCTTAGCGGTTTATTTAGCGCCGACTTTTTCTAATATAGCGACATAGGCTTCGCCTTGACGGTGCCCTTTTATGGACTGAAAAAAAGTATCACCTGTTTGGTTGATTGCGTTAATATCTTTGCCTGCTTCTAGAAAGAACTTCACAAATGTACCGAAGTTTTCGACGATCATGCCGCGATACGCTTTTTCTAATAAATGAAAGTCTGCGTTTTCGGTGTCGCTTGATTCGTAATCGAAAAATGATTTGATACGCTCGTCATCAAAAAATTCACCTAATACTTTTTCTTTGTCTTTTTTTAGCGCCATTATGTTGTGCCTTACTCGGTTTTAAGTTAAGTCAGTTCGTTTAATTTTTTGATTAATATGTCATTAATCATTTTAGGGTTTGCTTGGCCTTTAGAGGCTTTCATTATTTGCCCCACAAAATAGCCCAGCATTTTTGGCCTTTTCTCTGGGTCGGATTTTTTGTAGTTTTCAATTTGTGCGCTGCTATTAGCAATAACGTCAGCCACCATTGATTCTAGCGCACCGCTATCTGATACTTGTTTGAGCCCTTTGGCATCGATAATGGCATCTGCACTGTCGCCTTCGCCAAGCCATAAGCCATCAAACACTTGCTTGGCAATTTTATTAGAAATGCTATTGTCTTTGATTCGCGCTATCACACCGGCTAATTGAGTTGGGTTGACCGGGCTTTGGGTGATGGTTTTTTCTTCGGCATTTAGGCGAGCACTTAATTCACCCATTATCCAATTCGCAGATAATTTAGCATCGCTGCATTGTTTAACTGTTGCTTCGAAGTAATGAGCGATGTGAGTGTTATCGCTTAACATGCTCGCATCGTAAGCGGACAGAGTGTAATCGTCGACAAAGCGTTGGCAGCGAGCGATGGGCAGTTCAGGCATTTGCTGGCGTACGCTGTCGATATAGGCGTCATCTAATACAACGGGTAATAAGTCGGGGCAAGGGAAGTAACGGTAGTCGTTAGCTTCTTCTTTACTGCGCATGGCGCGTGCGGTTTTAGTGTCGGCATTATATAAACGGGTTTCTTGGCGAATACTGCCGCCGTCTTCCAGTACGTCAATTTGGCGTTCGACTTCGAGAGCGATAGCTTCTTCCATAAACTTAAACGAGTTTAGGTTTTTGGTTTCAGTACGAGTGCCGAGTGTTTTTTCACCTTTGTGTCTGACAGAAATGTTCACATCGAAACGCATCGAGCCTTGAGACATTTCACCATCACAAATACCTAATGCGATGACTAATGAGTGTAATTTTTTCGCAAAGGCCACCGCTTCATCGGAATTGCTGATGTCAGGTTCGGATACGATTTCGATTAGTGGTGTACCGGCACGGTTTAAATCAATACCCGACATACCTTGCTCAAAATCGCCTTCGTGCAATGACTTTCCCGCATCTTCTTCTAGGTGAGCATGGTGGATGCGAATCGCTTTGGTTGATCCATCTGCCAGTGTGATGTCAATGTCGCCAGCGCCAACAATAGGGGCGTCTAATTGTGTGGTTTGATAGCCTTTGGGTAAATCAGGATAAAAATAATTTTTTCTCTCAAATACAGAGCGCTTACCAATGTCGGCATCTATCGCTAAGCCAAACATAACGGCGTAGCGAAAGGCTTGTTCATTTGCAACAGGCAGTGTGCCCGGCATAGCAAGGTCAATGGCGCAGGCCTGCGTGTTGGGTGCAGCGCCAAACTGTGTGCTGGCACCAGAGAATATTTTTGTTTTAGTGGCTAGTTGTACGTGTACTTCCAAGCCGATAACGGTTTCCCATTCCATAATATTGTCTCGATCTCGTTATCTATTTATTGGTAATGATATTGTTGGTGGCATTGCTGCTAATCGGCGCAACTTTTTTGTGGTGATCAGTGTGTTGCTGAAACTGGTGCGCCACGTTAAGCAGTTTGGCTTCGGCGAAGTAATTGCCGGTAAGTTGTAGGCCAACAGGTTTGTCATCACTGGTTAAACCACAAGGAAGCGAAATGCCACACAAGCCTGCCAGATTAGTCGGTAGGGTATAAATATCTTCCAAGTACATAGATACCGGCTTGGTTGATTTTTCTCCAATACCAAAAGCGGGGTTAGGCGCTACTGGGCCTGCGATCACGTCGACTTGTGTAAACGCATCGACAAAATCTTGTTTGATCAGCCGTCTTACTTGCTGAGCTTTGCGATAGTAGGCATCGTAGTAGCCGGCAGAGAGTGCGTAAGCGCCGACTATAATTCGGCGTTTTACTTCATCGCCAAAGCCTTCTTCTCGTGAGCGTTTGTATAAGTCCATTAAATCTTTCGGATCGTCACAACGATGCCCATAACGCACACCATCGAAGCGCGAAAGATTCGCAGAGGCTTCTGCGGGAGCAATGACGTAATAAGCAGGAATCGCTAGGTGTGTATGTGGGAGCGAAATAGGGTGCAGCGTAGCGCCCATTTTTTCATATTCAGCTAAGGCGGCGTTGACCAATGTAGCGACGTCGTTATCTAGGCCATCTTGAAAATACTCTTCAGGTACACCGATGCGTAAGCCTTTAATGGGATTATTCAGGCTAGCTTTATAATCGGGTTTCTCTATATCGACAGAAGTAGAGTCTTTAGTGTCATAACTGGCCATTGCATTGAGCATAATCGCGGCATCTTCAGCTGTGCGCGCAATCGGGCCTGCTTGATCTAGGCTCGATGCATAAGCCACCATTCCCCAGCGTGATACGCGTCCATAGGTCGGTTTTAACCCGGTTAAGCCACAAAAGCTAGCTGGCTGACGAATAGAACCGCCAGTATCGCTACCTGTTGTTGCTACTGCAAGCTGCGCCGCTACGGCTGCTGCAGAGCCGCCGGAAGAGCCGCCAGGTACGCAGTCGGTATTCCATGGATTTTTGCTCGCCCCATAAAAGCTGGACTCGTTCGATGAACCCATCGCAAATTCGTCCATATTGGTTTTGCCTAAACTGACTGCCCCCGCATTTGCTAGATTTTCAACAATAGTCGCGTTGTATGGAGGCACGAAGTTGCTCAGCATTTTTGATCCGCAGCTAGTGAGCGTGTCTTGTGTGCAAAATAAGTCTTTATGGGCAATAGGGATGCCACAAAGATCACTGCTGTTACCCTTCGCGAGTGCTTGATCCGCGTGTTGGGCACTGTGTAATGCCTGTTCGTTGCTCACCGTAATATAGCTGTTGAACTGACTATCTAATTGTTTGATACGTTCAAGATAATGTTGAGTGAGTTCAACGCTGGAAAAGTCTTTTTTTCGCAAACTCGTCATGAGTTCCGCAATGGTGTAATGATGCATGGTGTTTCTGTGCCTTAAAAAGAATCAGTTATAAAGTCTTTGCACGAATGATATTTTATCCTCATGCTGCGTTCACCCCTTAAGGGGTGCCTAGAAAAACGTACTCAATCGGTCACTTACCTCGGTGCCGCTTGACGATATAATGCATAAGCTTCCTCTTTCTGTGCGCTTTCTACGTGTCCTTGGGGTCTGCCTCGCTTAAAATCGCCTACCCTTGGTGTCTGAAAACAGAGTCTCTATCCGTTCAAAAGTTTTATTCAAATATGGTGTACAGGAAGTTATTCGATCACTTGAGGAACAAGAAATAGACCGGCTTCTATTGCTGGTGCATTGGCTTGTAATGCTTCGCGATTATTGGTTTCAGTGACTTCATCTGCGCGTAATCGTTGTGTCGCATCTAGTGGGTGGTACATTGGTTCTACGCCATCTGTATTCGCTTGTTGAAGTTGGTCGACGAGGCCCAAAATACTGTTAATGTTGTCGGTGACATTATCCAGTAAGTCGTCGTTAATATTGATGCGGGCAAGATGTGCGAGTGCGTTAATGTCGTCGTGCTTCACCGTGTTCTCCATTAGGTTGAATTGGTTTCGAACAGAAGCCATAAAATGAGTGTTTAACTAATCATTTTAACGTAGTTTTATGGTTTGATCTGCTAAAATAGCGTTTTATTCTGTAAGGCAGTTAAAATAGGCAATTAATGGGTGCTAATAGGGAACTTATTCATTTCTTAGTTGCTCAAAATAGCTGTCATTGTTACAGTCACATATTATTGACTGTTCGCAATAATATACGTTTGAATCCTCACTGAGAATTGACACGATTTGCATCTATATTTGTATTTTAGATGCTACTCGTCAATCAGTATTCAGCTAGAACGAGCCTACTAGTAAAGGCTTGATTGATAAAAGTTTGATAGAGATACGCTGCAAAATAATAGATAAAATCAAAGCAGGCTACATAAAATATTTAATTACTAACCGTACTATATAACTCATTATTTCATTAGCCGTCGGCTATATTTAGGTGAAAAAAATCCATGTTTAAAATGAAACGCCTCAGAGGCCTTTTTTCTAACGATCTCTCTATTGATTTGGGTACAGCGAATACGCTAATTTATGTGCGTGATAAAGGCATTGTTCTGAACGAGCCTTCTGTTGTCGCCATTCGTACGCATAATGGCCAAAAACAAGTGCAGGCAGTCGGTGTTGAAGCAAAGCGTATGCTCGGTCGTACACCGGGAAATATTACGGCTATTCGCCCATTAAAAGACGGTGTGATTGCCGATTTCCAAGTGACAGAAAAAATGCTGCAGCACTTTATGCGAAAAGTACATGAAGGTAGTTGGTTTCAGCCAAGCCCGCGGGTATTAGTCTGTGTACCTTGTTTATCAACAGAGGTTGAAAAGCGCGCCATTCGCGAGTCAGTATTAGGCGCGGGTGCACGTGAAGTACGTTTAATTGAAGAGCCGCGCGCTGCCGCTATTGGCGCAGGCTTAAATGTATCAGAAGCCAGTGGTTCGATGGTGGTGGATATTGGTGGTGGTACCACAGAAATTGCAGTAATTTCACTCAATGGTGTTGTTTACTCTGATTCTGTACGTATTGGCGGTGATCGGTTTGATGAGGCCATTGTGAATTATGTTCGTCGTCACTATGGTAGTGTTATTGGTGATGCGACTGCTGAGCGTATTAAGCAAGAAGTTGGTTGTGCCTACGTAGGCAGCGAGTCACGTGACATTGATGTACGTGGACGCAATCTTGCTGAAGGTGTGCCACGTAGTTTTACGCTGAGTAGTGGTGAAGTGCTAGAAGCATTACAAGAGTCGTTAGCCGGTATTGTTCAGGCGGTGAAGAGTGCTTTAGAGCAATCACCCCCGGAATTGGCATCAGACATTGCCGAGAGTGGAATGGTTCTTACCGGCGGTGGAGCATTGTTGCGAGATATTGACTTGCTGCTTGCTGAGGAAACTGGCTTGCCCGTTATTGTTGCAGATGATCCTTTAACTTGTGTCGCTCGTGGCGGCGGTGTAGCAATGGAGTGGATGGATGATCGTACGATGGACTTCTTAGAGTTTTAATTTCCAGTCACCACTGATCATGATGGTAAGGCTTAATTTTATTGGTCAGCCTTACCGAAAAAAGTCTGGCGCTGTGCACCGGACTTTTTGTTTTAAAGCTTTTTTTTGGTAATTTTTTGCTGTGCACTTTTATTCCGAAACATTTTTTCGAGTTTTTATTCCAAGACTTTTCTCAAAGTGCAGGAGCATAAATTATTAAACCGTTGTTCAGTAAAGGCCCATCTTACTTCTCTCGTCTTCTTGTTCTTATATTGTTAACTCTTGTGCTTCTGGGCGTGGGGCGTTATACCGATTACCTCACGCCGACTCGTCATTATATCAATATGATATCGACGCCTTTTTATTGGGTTGGCGATATTCCTACGCGGGTTGGTTTGTGGTTTGATGAGGTGTTTATCTCACGCCAAACCTTAATGGAAGATAATCAACGTTTACAACAACAAGTGCTATTGCAAGACGCGCGACTACAAAAAATGTCAGCGTTGGCAAATGAAGCCAATCGCCTTCGCGGCCTTATGGGATCTTCGCGACTATTGAATGATAAGGTAGTGGTTGCCGAATTATTGGGTATATCGCCAGATCCCAAAGTACATAAAGTGATGCTCAATAAGGGGACTCAGCATGGAGCTTATGTAGGGCAGGCCGTGTTAGATGCTTATGGTTTGATAGGGCAAATTGTTGCCACCACGCCTTATACCGCAGAAGTTCTTTTTATTACTGATGATTCTCATGCAATACCGGTGCAGCTTGTTCGCAATAATGTGCGCACGGTGGTGGAGGGCGTTGGTGATTTGTATCAATTGCGTTTGCGTTATGTGCCAAGTTCGATGGATATTATGGAAGGTGACCTATTGGGGAGTTCGGGCTTGGGGGGACGTTTTCCGGCAGGTTATCCTGTTGCCACGGTCAACATGATTGATCGTGATCCAGGGAAGTCATTCGTAACGGTTCATGCTACACCGACAGCGCAGCTCAATCGTAGTCGTTATGTGCTATTAGTTTTTCCGGCGGACGATGAAAGTACACCAAAAATTGATGATAAAGATCGGCATACCGAGGACATTAACCGTCAGGTAGGTGAAAAGTAATGGCTGTGCGTTGGCTTATTTTAGTATCGCTAATAACTGCCCTTTTATTGTCAGTTATTCCGATCCCTTTCGAGTGGCGCGAATGGCGTCCAGAGTTCGTCGCTTTGCTTGTGGTTTATTGGGCAACTTATTCACCGGGATATTTTGGTGTTTTTTCAGCATGGTTATGCGGTATTTTATTAGATGTCGTCAGTCTGACAGTGCTGGGCCAGCATGCGTTAGGGCTGGTGATTATTGCTTATATTGCTAATTTGGCATATCAGCGTATTCGTAGCTACGCTCTTTGGCAGCAATCTGCATGGGCATTGGTATTGATAGGTGTTTATCAGCTATTTACCCATTGGACCAGTGGCTTAGCGGGCAAAAGTATTGATGCTATTGATTTTTTAGGCGCGACAGCGTTCACAGCAGTATTTTGGCCCTTGCTTGTTATCGTTTTACGAAAAATCAAAATACATTTTCGATTGCCTTAACTTAAGCCTTTAGGCTGGCAGTTAATAATATTGAAGGTCGATTAAATAAAAGCTAGGCGAGCTATACGTTATGTATCCACTACTGCAGTGTTGTTTGCGCTATTTTACGTATATGACATTTTTTTTCATTATTTTGACTGCGTTATTATTGCAGAGCGCACGCTTGTCCGCACCATACGCACATCATTTTATCCCTTATATCGAATCCTTTATTAGCAAAAAAACTCAAACCCAGACCACAATAGGTGATATTGATGGGTACTGGTATGGATTAACCCCTCACATTATTTTACGGGATATATCGCTTACCCAGCAAGGTGGCAACAATTCTTTAGTTTCTCAATCCTCATTATCGCCTTTGTTTATAGAGTATGTAGAATTGAAGGCTGATTTGTTAGCGAGTTTTTTTGAGTGGGAATGGGTGTGGGAAAAAATTGCCGTTCATCATGTCGATGCGACAGTTGTTCAGGATGAGAGTGCTAGCTGGTCAGTAGCGGGTTTTTCTATGACAGGAGAGGGCGCTGAATGGCAATATCAAAACCCTATTCATATTTTAAGACGAATGCCCGACGTAGATATTAATAATGTGACGTTGCGAATAATGTTTTCTGGTGATGAGTCGACGAAAATTAATATTCCTGAAATAAAGACAGAAACGGATAGCGTGCAAGGTTTTCAGCGTTTTTCTGCAGTAGTGACTGTGGATGACAAGCCTGCTTTATCTATGGTGTTAGAAGATAGGCCAAGTGTGCTTATGATGGAAAAGAGTGAACGACGCCCTCTTGAAAATCTGGATTCGGTAGGTTTTGTATCGATAACTCAGTTGCCATTACATTTTTTAAGCAAGCTATCTCCTCAGCAATCCCCCGCACTTTTACCGCAATGGTTACAATCTGAAAAAATCTCTCATGATTCGTTGTTAAATGGTGAGTTTTGGTTTGATTTTTCTTCTCCGAATGAATTGCGTTTTCGAGCAAATACTACGGCCCAGTTAGATTCGTCTTCTTTGCAATCTAAGGATGAGCCGTTAATTATCGATATGTTTATGCACGGTGATCTTGATCAAGATGGGAATGTGTCAGTCTCTTTTAATGATGTGATAATAAGTGATCATGAAGCATTACGGAGTGATGTTGTATTTACAAAAAATAGTCAGCAGTCATTGTTAAAGGTAGAGCGTATTGATGTTGGCTTGTGGTCATCTTGGATTAAACAGCGTTTTTTGCTATTACCAGAGATAAATGATGTTCTTACACAGCTCTCTCCAGAGGGAAAGTTGAGTAATGTTTATGTGCAGTTTAATCGTGATAATTTTTCACAGTCAATTTTATCTGCCAATATAAAAGATTTTTCTATTCAAGCTTTTAAGGCTGTCCCTAGCGCTAAAAATGTCAGTGGGTATTTAGAAAGTAGTTTGTTATCAGGTTTTGTGAATATCGATTCTAGGGATATGCAAGTTTTCCCAGAGGCTATTTACGATAAGGGATTTACCTTTGATAAGGTCTTTGGGCAGGTTGCTTGGCGAGTAGATGGTGAGAAAAACAGTCTGCTTGTTAACAGTAATGTAATGGAAGGCGAGGCAGTATTTGGTGAAGCCGTAGGCGAGTTTTTATTTGATATTCCGCTAGGGCAGGATAATCGAAAAAGTAAAGTCACACTGCAGTTAGGATTAACGAACGGCGACGCTAGATACCATGCCGATGTAACACCAAATAAAGTGCCTGAAGACTTGCGCAGATGGCTGGAAGCGAGTTTACATAAAGGCCATATTGAACAAGCAGGTTTTATTTATCGGGGAGGGTTTTCTGGTGACAGTAATACCCGTAGCTTTCAGTTATTTATAAACGCAAGCGAAACGGATTTAGCGTACAGCAACGATTGGCCTACGTTAAAGGATGTGCGAGGGCAGGTGGTTGTCGATAATGAATTCATGCAAATTACGACAGCGCAGGCGAGTGTATTTGATGAGCCATTGAAAGAATTGTCGGTAATATGGAGTGGGGATGGTAATCAACAATTACACATTCAAACATCTGCTCGCTTGACTGCAGCGACAGGTCTACGCTTGCTAACAGAAACCAAGTTGCGACATGGTGTGGGCTCACTTTTTCGGGGAGTAGATGCAACGGGAGATATTGAGGCAGATATTAACCTCTTGGTTTCGCCTACAGAACAACGTTCAGCAGATAATAACGTGAGTGATAGCCAGAAGATTACAATTAATTTTTTGGATAACTCTGTGTCATTACCTCTAGAGTCATATCCGTTATTAAGTGCCTCATCCTTAAGAGGTGAACTGATCTATTCGAATGATAAAGGGTTAACGGCTGATTCTCTTGAGATGACCCTTTTTGGAAGTCCTCTTTCATTGGGAATACAAACAAAGCCACAATCATCATCCGCTAGTGAGTTAACTATAAAAGGTAATGGACTTGCCTCTATATCGACATTATCTTCTTGGCTTAGACGCCCAGAAATGGAATTCCTCTCTGGGCAACTGCCGTATCAATTCACGCTGACTACGCCTTTCTTGTTAGATAGCGAAAATGCGCCAATGGGCGATGGTACTTCTGTTCGTGTGAATGCGACATCTAGCTTACAAGGGGTGGCGTTGGATTTTCCTGCGCCTTTTAAGAAAAGCCGTTCTTTGCAGCGTAAAATAACATTGGATAGTACTTTTTCTTCGTCGATGACAGAACATAATATTAAAATGGATGGTGGGGTTTCATCGAAATTAATAATAACTGAGCAGTCAATATCAGGTTTTTTGTCGGTAGGTAAGTCATTTACCTCACCGGTAGCGGACAATGTATTTGTCATTTCTGCTGATATGGGGGAGATAGTGCTTGATGAGTGGATTGCTTCTAGCGCTAAGTTTAGCGCAGTGACAGAAAACTTCACGAGTGATGGCAGTATATCTGATATACGTTTTATCTATGATGTCGATATTGACACCTTGTTAGTTAAGAACCAAGACTTTAACGATTTTTCCATTGCAGGTGAGCGAGCTGATGGGCAGTGGCGTAGTCAGTTTACCCATGCGTTAATGGCGGGAGAATTCACTATTCAGAATGATTATTCAAGGCCCGTCAATATAGCGTTAGAGTATTTACGCTTACCAATGGTAAAGAACGACAGTGAGCAAATAGTGGCAGTTAATGATCCATTGGCGAACGTTGATTTATCTTGGGTCAAGCCAGCGGCGATCACTATCAAGCGTCTAACATATGGGGAAAGTGACCTTGGTCAATGGCGCTTGATGGTGAACCCATTGAGTGAAGGTATACAAATTAAAGATATCCATGCGACATTTAGCGGTATGACTCTGGGTGGGGAGACTAAGACTCAAGGCGCAGAGCTATTTTGGCGAACGAATAGCACGGAGAGCAGTGCAGGGAACAGTGTTGAGGATATTGCCGAAAATAGTTCCGATACCAGTACCGATATAAAAAATAATTCACCCGCTTTATTAGGGCAATCACAATTTGTTGGACAAGTTCATGGCGCAGGCATTCATGTATTATTTGAAAATTTGGGCGTATTGCCACCTTTAACTAGTGAAAAAACATCATTAAGTGGCGAGTTCTCTTGGCCTGGTTCCCCGGCGGCTTTTTCCATAGGCGCGATGCAGGGGAGTTTAGATGTGGAGTTGAGTGATGGCGCGTTCATTCAAAGTACTGGTGCCGGTAGTTCTGGTATCTTAAGACTGCTGGGGTTGTTTAATTTTAATACTTGGGCGAGACGCTTGCAGCTTGATTTTTCTGACTTTTATAAGAGGGGAGTTGCGTACGATGAGCTAAGTGCGCGCTTTATGTTTGCTGAAGGGAATATCTATTTTCAGCATCCTCTCATTGTTAAAGCGCCGTCTAGTGAGTTTGCAATGGCTGGAGTCATTAATTACCGTAACGAGGATATCGATACTGTTTTGGTGACAACTTTACCGGTAGGCGGGAATTTGGCTTTTGCAACAGCTTTGGTTGCGGGTTTGCCCGCTGCGGTAGGAGTGTTTATTTTTAATAAAGTATTTAAGTCTCAGGTGGATAAGGTGTCCAGTTTAACTTATGGCGTTAAAGGTAGTTGGAGTGAACCAGAGGTGAAGTTAATTAACCTTTTCGATAATAAGCTAACTTACGATGAATCTACTGATAAGTATACTCCTGGAATTACTGATCAAGGCATTAATTAGTAATATTCTTAAGGAGCCTTTAAGCAAGTCATGCGCCATTTTTATCGTTTATAGCCATTGTTTAAAGCTTGGCAATAGTTCTTTGTAGTTGTGTCTGAGTCTTAACCCTAACGTTGCATAAAAAAGACGAGCTATGGCTAGGACGCTCTACGGGTTTCGTTTAAATAATGTAATATTTCATCTTTGACCGCTTTATTTGTTGCCATCGATAATACTAATTGACCTTGCGGGCGGATAATTAGCCAGCTCGTTGTATTATTTCCTTTCGCAGAGTAGCTAATTTCTTAAACTTCCACAAAGCGCTGCAAGTTATTGGTGCTCTCATCGTCCATGCTTGACAGGCTGAGGCTAATGGTCGTGACATCCGGCAGCTTCGTTAAGTCAAAGACTCGTTTTACCATTGGATCACCCTGATAAAACCGCAGATGACGCAGCTCTCGATAGCCCAATAATAAATGGACAACAGGTAAGAGTACGATCGTTGCCTCAACAAATATTGGGCTTACGAGCCGATGCTTGAAACAAGCGTGTAACGAATTTTTAAGAGATAAGTGATCAAAGAGTGTTTGAAAAACAGTTAACCCCGAAAAAGAGGTGAGATCTTAGTCTTCAATGCGTAGATTTGGCGCAGCGTGTGCTTTACGATTGATGCTAGACTTCAAGTGGTGGTTTGGTGGTTTGGTGTTTTTTGTTTTTTTTGTGGTAGATTAATGCTATCTAAATAGCAAGCCATTTATTAATTACAGATAGAAAAATTAAGATTTTTTGAAAAAATGTTCGAACCCTAGACTTCACCAGAGGTTAATTCCAGATGGAGCCAAAAAACGTACAAACGCTCTGTTTTTTTAGGCTGAAGTCGGCTTTCCAGACATTTTTTATACAACCAGGAGGTTAACTCAATATTTTTGCTGTTAAGCAACGCGAAGGCTCCGACGAATAAGTTTGTTTCAGATTTGTTCGTCGGCTTTTTAGCGTTCATTTTGTTCTGCTATCGTTAGTGTTGCTCTGCAATATGTATACGAAGCAAAGTGAAAAGCTGTTTTTTATACTTGTTCGAGGTGTTTATATTGATGCCTTCCTCCGAATTTTTTTCCTGTTGTTTCTTTTCTTTTATAGCGTTGCGCGTAACCTGAGCTAGTTTTTGTCTGTCGCTGCTATGGTATTGCGTTATGAAATCACTTAGTGCATTCGGCTCCTCTACGAGTAAGCGGTCTCGCCATTGCTCGGCTTTCTTAGATACTTTGTCGTATAGGTTGTCTTTTTGTTGTAGCTCTTCTAGCGCGGCTTGAATACATTCATAATCACTTTTTCGAATTTGTTTTGCGATAAACGACAGCTGTCTTTTTAGCGCATTACCGACATTAATTTTCTTCGCTACGTTTAATGCATCCAAGACTTCATTGCTGAGTGGGATTGCATTTAACTGTTTTTTACTAAGCGCCAGCAGTGCGTTGCCTAGGTCGACAAACACCTGCATTGATTTCTTTTTCTCGGTTCGACTAAGGATATATTCTTCTTCAGATTCAGTATTGTGATGCATTAAGGTAAGAGCCTTTTAAAAAGTGAAGGTATGTATGCTGTGATTTATAAATAAAAAATAGTGGCCAGTCCAAGAAACGACATGAACCCAACGACATCGGTTAATGTGGTGAGTGCGACACCGCCGGATAATGCTGGGTCAGCTCCTAGTTTTTTCAAAATGGCTGGAAGCAATGTGCCACCGACAGCGGCAGTGACTAAATTGATAACGGTGGCCGCGGCAATGATGATTGCCATGGTGATATCGTTAAACCACCATGAGGTCACTAAACCGAGAATACTTGCCCATATCAGCCCATTTAATAGGCCGGATAATATCTCTCGTTTCAGTAGCCATTTTTGGTTGGTTGGCCCGATTTTCCCT
>JBLHVA010000022.1:0-13617 GCA_047630005.1 Candidatus Endobugula sp.
TAAGCGCACCTTGGCTCATGCTGTGATAATCAAAAGTATGTTTGCTTGGTGGGATGATATGCAGTTTTTCTGCGTTTTTAGCCATAAAATAGCGCTCTTAACCGATGTGCCACAATCGACGGAAGGTGATTGCTTTTACATCATTACTGTACAAATTAAGCGCCAATTCTATCATGAAGCCATTGAGAGTTTGGCTATAGTTTGTAGCTTATTTGTCAAAAACCACCTCAAATAGAAGAGAATGGGCGGTGAATGTATCTGGTAGAGGTCTTTATTCTGTTTGTCGTCAGGGTATATGAAAATGTAGTTTGTGGATGGCGCGTGACGATAGTAGTGGGGCCCCGTTAATAGAAACGCGGATACGTGCTAAATAGGTTTATACATTGCAGGAAAAGAATACTTACTCTTCATATTTTTTTTGAATTGTAGTCCTTATTACTTTCTCGGGATTTTATATGCACATAGTAAAACGGCAACCTCCCAAAGGAGCCTGCCGTTTTATAAAACTTTATCTTTGTGTAGCTTACTTATCGTAATTTTTTTTGCGTAACTAAGTATGGTTACTAATCAATTATTATTATTCTATGTTCTTCCTTGCTTGGAACTGCTGTTTTGCTCCATCCTATTCTGGTCATTTAAAAACGCTTTCTTATTATTATTTATAATTATTATTGTAATGCTTTTTTTATTATTCTTTATTGTTGTTATTATAGATTTATATATAGCATTTGGTGTGCCAACTAAAAAAAAATCAACAAAATCAGACTCTTGTGTTTTTGGCTTATGCTTTATGACAAAAAGGTATAACCTGAGTGTTACCTTTTTACTCGTTTTTGTGGGCATAAAGTAACACTATTTTATATGGGTAACACTTTATGTTGTTTTTCGCGCCACTCTGTCAAGCAGCTTCAGGTGACTTTGTCGGGCGTAGGTGGTTTTCGTGTGCAAAAGCGATATGAAATATATATGTTTGTATATAGATGAGGAGGGAATGGCCTGTGGTTTTATGATTATTTTTTACGTGGGATGCCCAGTTTTTGACGGCGTTCCCATAAGCACTTTCGGCTAATGCCTAGCTTCTTGGATAGTTCTGTTTCGTTCATCGAGTCTTGATTTTCGAGTACTATCCGCTGGAAGTAATCTTCTAGTGACAAATCTTCATTTTTTAGTGGTGAGTGATAGTTATGCTGATTTGCGCTTGAGCGGTTTGCGGGGGTGCTTGTTGAATGATGGGCGTTAACGTTTCTTTTGAGTAAGGCCGCGCTTAGGTCCGCAGTTAAGTCCAATAAGTCGGCACCGATTTCTTCGGTGTTTTCACACAAAATTACTGCTCGTTGCATGGTGTTTTCTAGTTCACGCACATTGCCAGGCCACGGGTGTTTGCTGATAAGCTGTTTTGCTCGTATTGAAAGGCGTAGTGGGCTTTTATTATTTACTTCGCAGTAGTGAATAATTAATGATTCGGCTAAGGTAATAATGTCATCCCCACGTTCACGCAGTGGAGGTATCTGTAGGTTGATAACGTTTAGACGGAAAAACAAATCTTCACGAAAACTGCCTTCTTGGCATCGAGTCTGTAAGTTTCTATGAGTTGCTGCGAGTAAGCGAACGTTCACTTTTTGAGTTTTTGTTGAGCCAACGGGGCGGACTTCACCTTCTTGTAATACACGTAATAGTCGAGCTTGTGCTTCGAGTGGCAGTTCGCCGATTTCATCTAAAAATAGAGAGCCTCCGTCAGCGGAAACAATTAAGCCGTCTCTTTGTGAGCTTGCACCGGTGAATGCGCCTTTTTCATGACCAAATAATTCTGATTCAATCAGTGTTTCTGGAATGGCCGCACAGTTAATCGATATTAGTTGTTTGCTGGCACGAGTACTCGAAGAGTGAATAGATCGTGCGACCAGTTCTTTGCCTGTTCCCGTCTCGCCTTCGATCAAAATGGTGGCATTGGTTGGTGCGACTTTTTGTATTTGGTGGTACAGGTTGAGCATGATCGGTGATGAGCCAATCATTTGTTTATCGCCATTAGTTGACGATGCATCCTTAGCTGAGGGCGTAACCGCATTCCCTGATGGTTCATTTAGTATGCGTTCAACGGTTTTAATCATCTCGTCATGATCAAAAGGTTTGGCAATATAATCAACTGCGCCCATGCGCATCGCATCCACAGCAGAGCGGAGGCTGGCATAGCTGGTCATGATAAGAACGGGTGTTTTTGTAGAAGCTTGTGTAGCAAGAGTGATGAGCTCTGTACCAGGGGCACCAGGAAGTCGTAAATCGCTAATAATCAAATCAAAATGGGTAATATCATAAGAGCGAGTGGCTTCTTGTACGGATTCTGCTTCACTCACGTGGTAATCATGCCGCTCTAGCAATTTGCGTAGCGCCATGCGAATAATTGATTCATCTTCAACAATTAATATTCGATGCATAGTGAGTGAGAGATAACCTTAATAATGAGTAATAGTGATGGCAGTCTGTGAAGACGGAGATTTTTTAGCGGCACTTTTTAGCGGCACTGTTTGTCTATAAATATTTATTCATGCTGTTCATCAGTACTATTTGGCAGTACGGTGAGCGAACTAAGCGATGTGGCGACGTAATATCTACTACCGTGTGCCGTACTTCGCTAATTCGGGAGTGTAGTGTGCAGTGGCTTGCTAATAGTTTCAAGTGCTTCATCAAACAGTGGTAGTTTTATCGTAAAGCAGGTGCCGCCTTGGCGCGAGACCGGGCTGGTAATGTCAATCTGACCTTCGTGTTCTTCAATAATACTAAAAACGACGGATAGTCCAAGTCCTGTGCCTTCGCCGGCTTCTTTCGTGGTGAAAAATGGATCCATGATTTGTTGTATGTGTTCTGGCTCGATACCTGAGCCTTCGTCAATCACCTCGAGATGAATAAAGGGCGATTTTAGTGTGGTTTGCAGTGTGACAGTGCTGTAGTCCGGGCTGGCGTCATTGGCATTGCTGAGTAAATTAATAAACACCTGGATAATACGCTGCGTGTCGCCTAGTACGGAAATGTCAGGGTCAGTTAGATTGCGGTACTCGATTTGTTTACGCTCTTGTTGCATGGACAATAGGTGGATCGCTTCGTCTATACATTGGTGAATAGATACCGAGTGAAAATCTTTTTGTGAGGTTTGCCCAGTATGGGCAAAGGTGACCAGTGATTGTACGATACGAGTGATACGATCGGTTTGCGATAAGATTGCTTGTGCGGTTTCTTCGCGTCCTTCTACTTCGTTTTCGTAACGCAAGTTTTGTGCGAGGCAGGCAATGCCGGTGACAGGGTTGCCAATTTCATGCGCTACCCCAGCCGCTAGTCGACCAATTGAGGCGAGGCGAGTGCTGTGTCTTAATTTCTGTTCTAGCATTTGTCGTTCGGTAATGTCTTCAATAAGGATGACCTGACCTTCGGTACGTGAATCGGAGGGCTCCTGTATGGCAGACTTATGGAAACGGTACCATTTATCTTCTCCGTGCACATTATTGGTTTGCTGGTTATCGTGGGTGTCATTGCTATTGGCAAAGGTATAAATGAGTTGACCCCAAGGTTGCGGTAATTTATTGACATTAGATCCTGTAACATCGTGACCATTAATGCCGGTAATGTTGGTCATGGAGTGATTCCACAATAATACTTCATCATCCATTCCTAGTGAGCAAATAGCAATAGGGAGTTCTTGTAGCGTGTTGCGATGATATAAGCGTAGTTGATTCACGTCGGCAGTGAGGCCGTGAATGTCATCGCCCATGCGATCCAAGCGATTTTCCATTAAATTAATGTCGAGTACTTCGCCGTGCTGTGGTGAGGTGTAAGGGAAATGTGTATCCATCATTTCGACGGCGACACTTTGTCCCATTAGTGAGGCAAGGTTGGCTTGTATCCTAGTACGTAAGCGACGTAAGGCATAAGGCCGCGACTCACTAATATCAAATGATAAAAACTCTAAGGCTCTATGAACTTCTCGCTTGGCAGCGCTTTCGCCGATACTTTCTTTCAGACCATTAATAAAATCTTGCACTGAAGAGACGTTAAGGCTGCGTCGAAAGGGGCGGCTTAGCTCATCTTCTGCACATAACTCTGCGTGATAATGTTCCTCATCGCTCATCGTGGTGAAGCGAGACACTAGAGCAAAGATAATGAGGTTGCTGGCTAAGCTAATGATCGTGATGTTTTCCCAATAGTAAACACCGTAACCAATATTGATGTCGAAGAGCGGTAGCGTAAACGTGTTCTGCCCCGTGATCATGGGGACAATAAAGCAAAAGGCCCATACCAGTGTGCCGGCACTAATACCAGCATAAAAACCACGACGGTTGGCGGAAGGAAAATAGTTAATGGCCACCACACCGGGTAAAAACTGCAAGGCTTGTATGAACGTCACTAAGGCTAAATCGACTAGCGATAAGCGGTAATCCAGCAATCGATAAGCGCCATATCCCATTAACGCAATTGTGAGAATCAGTCCGCGTTGTAACCAGCGTAGTTGAGCATAAATATCGCCTTCTTTTTTGAGTGAAAATAGGGGCAATACCCAATGATTGGCGATCATTCGAGCCAGTGATAATATGGCAACGATGAGTGCGCCTGAAGCCGCAGAAACACCCCCAATATAAGCAATCATTGTGAGTGCGGCGGAGTGTGACGCCATGGGGACGACTAATGTGAAGTAGGTTGGGTTGTACGGTACTTCTAATTTAAAGCCGGCCCATAAAATAGGAAAAACCGGAATGGCGACAATAAACAGCAGTAGCGGAAATGCCCATGTCACCGTACGGCTAATTTGCTTGGTGGCCATATTAATATGGCTCATATGAAAAATGTGAGGCATCACAATACTGGAAGCCAAAAAAACCAATAAGAGTGTGTGTGATGAAGACTGCTTGGTTGGACTGTACAGGTTTTCAAGATGTTCAGGGTTTTCGGTTAACCATTGATCTAAACCGCCAAAGCCACCAAAAACTCCGTATACGGAGAATAAGCCAACGGCTAACATGGCGAGCATTTTAATCACGGACTCAAATGCCATGGTAGTAATCAGGCTGCTGTACTGCCGATAACTCGCGCCAAAAAACATACAAAATGAAGCCATTAATAGGCAATAAAAGAATGCGGTGATATCTCGTTGCTGAATCCACGCTTTAAAGTTGGATGTGCGCAACGACGTATTGCTGGTGAGTATCTGTAGTGTATCGGCGATGGCCTGTATTTGGATAACCAGCAGCGGCAGAATGGCTAATAACATACATAGGGTGGCCAGGCTGCCCGCCGTTTGACTGCTGTAACGAAAGACTAATAAGTCCGCAATAGAGCGCAATTGAAAGCGCTGACATATTTCTGCTAGTGGAGCCTGAATGATAGGGGCAAATAAGAAAAACGCACCAATACCCATATAGTACGCCAGTGCGCCATAGCCAAAGCGGTGCGCTAAATCGATCACACCATAAAACGACCAAGCGCTAAAAAAGATCCCTAGAGACAAAACGTAGGTAATAGGGTGTCGGGTAATGTAGGTGGGTATCCAGCGACGGTTAGTTGCGTAAGCAATGCCAAATAGTAAGCTTAAATAAACCACGCCGATAATAACGATATTGCCGAGTTCAAAGTTCATGGTTTTTTAGAAAACCGGTGCATGGAAAAAGCGATAGCAATAATAATAATCCAGATAATGAAAGGTCGATACCATGCGCCGTTGGATGAAATAATCCAGCTAAATAACGTGGGGGTGAATATATATGCCACGAGTAATATCAGTAGTAGTAAGCGATGGTTGGACATTGGGTGACTCGTTATGAGAATGACTGTTGTGTAGCGGTGCTTGTGCAATGCACTTAAATCAGTCGTACGTAATGTAGCTTCTCTGCCTTAAAGTGGGTCTTTTAATCATTATGATGGTAATTATTATGTGATTACATGCGGTTGGCTGCAGGCAATCATTTATAAAATGATAGGAGTGATAATACGTCGATATGCAGTGATCCACAATATACAAAATAGTTTATTCTTTTACCGCTATTGCCGTTACTTGGGGAATGCGTTCTCTATTCCAGTGCCTAACCCCCCAATCTAATAACACCGAAATACTGTTTTGCTCAATGATGTTTGTGGGAGCGGGGTGGCATAGGAATGTGAATGCTCTGCACAGGTTATCAAAAGCGATGGCGTTATCTAGGGCAGCGGCGTTGTTTTGTTTGCTGAGCTTTTGTCCCGTTGTTGTGGTGGCAATGGGGATATGCCCATATTCTGGCAGTGGCTGGTGGGCGTGTAGATTATCGTTAGAAGCGAGTTTTTCGCACAGTAATGTCCATAGGTAACGTTGCCTGCTAGTGGTCGATAGCAAGTCGGCACCGCGTATGACATGGGTGATACCTTGGGCTATATCATCAATGGTGACGGCTAATTGATAGGCAAACAAACCATCTTTGCGATGTAAAATAAAATCCCCGCTTTCTGTGTGTAGTGGTTGTGTTTGCTGCTGTTGAAACAGGTCGGTAAATATCTCAGCTGCTATTAGGTGTTGCGGTTGGTCATTAAAAATATCGGTGCGTAGTCGAGTGGCACTTTTTGGAGTGTGTAAGTGCTCACCTTCATTGTGTGTAGCTGAACCCTTGTTGTGTAAGCAGTAGCCATCGTATATGCCATTGAGCGTGTTGAGTCGCTGGCGGTTGCAGGTGCAGGGATAGCTATAGTGCCACAATGTACTTAATGCTTCTTGGTATGTTTGTGAACGTTCACTTTGCAGCATAATGTTGCCGTCCCACTGTAAACCGTGAGCAAGTAAGCTGCCTAATATCATATCTTGGGCACCATCGACTTCCCTAGGCGGATCGATATCTTCCATGCGAACCAACCATTGGCCGTGATAGTGTTTGGCATCAAGATAGCTTGCCAATGCGGTGGCTATAGAGCCAAAGTGCAAAGGCCCAGATGGGGATGGGGCAAAGCGTCCGATATAGGCAGCGTGTGTGGGATTGTTGTGCATCGCGTTAGTGTAAGTGAAAGTAGTAATGGATGCGATAAGGCATAAGGTAAAAGCGTGACCTATTAAAGAGAAAAGCTAAATGTGGGGTTGTTTTGTGTCGAGGAGGGAATGTAAGGAAAGGCGATAGAACCCAGCAAGCGGATGGTTGGCGGTTGCGTTCTCACTCACGCTCACACTTACTGCCGGTACGAAACACCTAATAACAAATAAGCCGTGTTGGCGAATTGTTACTAGGTTTGTGAGCGATAAATTCAGGAGGGGTTGTTACATCCCGACTTGTCTTTCTTTAATTTCAGCGAGTGTTTTGCAGTCAACACATTGCGTGGCTGTAGGGCGAGCCTCTAAGCGACGAATACCAATTTCAACACCACAAGAATCACAAAAACCATAGTCATCAGCATCTATGTGTTCGATAGTTTTATCGATTTTTTTAATTAGTTTACGCTCACGATCACGGGTACGTAGCTCAAGGCTAAATTCTTCTTCTTGGCTTGCTCTGTCAGCGGGGTCAGGAAAGTTTGATGCTTCGTCCTGCATATGGCTCACAGTGCGGTCAACCTCTTCCATTAGTTCAGTTTTCCATGCGAGCAATAAGTTTTTAAAATGCTGCAGCTGTTCTGCGCCCATGTATTCTTCACCCTTTTTCTCTTTGTAGGGTTCAAAACCATGTAACGTCAAATTATCATTACTTTTAGGCATCGTAAATTATCTCTTAAACGCTATTATTCTAGGTCTACGTTTTATACATCTACAAACCAGACCACCTAGTAAATTGACCGCGCAAACTACCAGATTGTAAGTGATAGCGCTAGTCATTTTTTAAGAAACTACTATATTAGGGCATGTTAATAGAAAAACAATACACGTCAAACTATTTAGTTTAGTGCGATTGTGAATGAAGAGAATGTTTTTTATATTTGAATCTACATAGGCTGCTGCTAATGTAGCGACCTATGCCTTGCGCCAGCAGTGGCTTCTTAGCGGATTTATATTAGATGAAATTCACCCCCTCATTACATTCAGCAACACTGCTAACGCGTTATAAGCGGTTCTTGGCGGACATACGTTTGCCCGACGGTTCTGTGACCACCATACATTGCCCCAATACGGGTTCGATGAAAAATTGCATTGTAGTGGATAGTCCGTGTTGGTATTCGGTATCGGATAATCCTAAGCGTAAATACCCTTTTACGTGGGAGATCACGACTACCCCGATGGGGTACTTGGCTGGCATTAACACAGGGCGAGCGAATGCCTTGGTGAAAGAGGGGATTGATGGTGGGGTTATTGAGGAGCTGCTGGGTTATCGGGAGATAAGCGCTGAGGTCAAATATGGTGACGAAAATAGCCGTATCGACTTTTTACTGTGCGGCAATTCATTAAATAATGATGATGGGGCGTCAGTTGATTGCTATGTAGAGGTGAAAAGTGTCACCTTGGAAATGGGGGGTGGCTTAGGGCTATTTCCAGACTCGGTAAGTACTCGCGGGGCAAAGCATTTACGCGAATTAATGTTGATGGTCGAACAGGGGCATCGGGCAGTATTAGTGTTTTGCGTGCAGCATACGGGTATAGAGCAGGTGTCGCCTGCAGATGATATTGACCCTGTGTATGGAAAGCTGTTGCGTGAATCGATATCGAAAGGGGTTGAGGTATTGGTTTACGGCGCAGCAATTAGCGCAGAGGAGATCGTATTAACGCGGCGGTTATCATTGCTATTATAGAGCAGGCGCCTGTTCACTGATTTGCTCTTCGGCCTGAAAAAGATGAGCAAATTAATGATTAAAAGCACCTCTAATCTAATCAACTCATGAATTGTTTTTTGATGGCACCGAGGCCCCACCAAAAAGTCAATTCAGGCTTAATCAAAGGCTCCTAAAGTGATGGTGACGATTGTAGTGCTTGAATACGTTCTTTTAATGGTGGGTGGGTCATAAAAAGCCGCCCCATACTCTTGCTTACCCCTTGTTTAAAACCGCTGCTAATACCAAATGCCTGAAAAGTGTCAGGCATTGAGCTAGGCACTTTCGCTTGCTGCTCACTAAGTAAGCGATTAAGCGCGCCTATCATTGAGCGTTTATCGGTAAGGTGTGCGCCTGCTGCATCTGCGCGAAACTCACGATAACGCGAGAACTTCATGACAATAATGCTCGCCAATACCGCTAATACCATTTCTGCTGCAAAAGTCGCTATATAAAACCCAATGCCATGTCCCCGTTCGTTCTTGAGAATAACACGGTCAACAACGTGCCCAAAAATACGTGCGAAGAACATGACAAAGGTGTTGACTACCCCTTGAATTAAGCTGAGTGTAATCATGTCACCATTGGCTACGTGACCAATTTCGTGAGCCATAACGGCACGAGCCTCATCGCGACTAAAGCGTTGTAGTAAGCCTTCACTTACCGCCACAAGCGCTTTGTTTTTATTCCAGCCGGTAGCAAAGGCATTAGATTCTGGAGCTGGAAATATACCGACTTCAGGCATGCCAATACCGGCTTTTTTAGCAAGTTCGGCTATGGTGTTAACCAGCCACAGCTCTTGCTCTGTGACAGGCTTTTCGATAATGCGAGTGTTAGTTGAGCGCTTTGCCATCCACTTCGAAATAAGTAGAGATATTAGCGAGCCACTAAAGCCAAATACTGCGCAAAAAATCAGTAGGCTAGTGAGGTTAAGGCCGTTGCCTTGGAGATAGTGTTCTACCCCAAGTAGCTTAAGGGTAATGCTCGCGATAAAAATTACCGCCAGGTTAGTGAGTAAAAATAAGCCGATACGTAACATGTCATCCTCATCATTGGTTTGTTAGCAACTGGACACATAATGCATCCAAATTATTGTAATTCAATGAGGGAAAATAAAAATGGTAATGTAAATATCGATGCTACAGCGAGCTGCCTAATATGGCTTATCTGATAATAGGGTCTTAAGAAGAAGGGTTGATCTCGTTGGCGTCAACGAGCAGTTGTTCTTTTAGGTCAGGGCTTAATTGATTCCAGGGGACATCCATCAGCGCGCCTTGTAACGCGTAAAGCATTACTTTGGATACGTGGATATTGCGTCTTTTGATGCGTAGGTAGGTCTCAACAGGGCCAGCTGACTTAAGCTCTTCATAACTATTAATGCCAACAGCGCGAAGTATATTAATAGACGCTGCGCCCAAATTTTTAAGTTGCGACAAGTCGCTTGGTGCTTTACTCATAATATTATTGTTATATGGTTATGAACTGAATGGTGTGTTTATTGTTATTTTTTTTATTGTGTATTCGTTGGCGATGTTGTTTTTACACGTACTTGTGTCGCGTAGTTTGATCGACATAGAATAGAAAACTTATCATAATGCTAATTACACTGTTATACCAGAAGTTATAAGGAGTATGATGTTGTTAATTACGGATTGAGAGTTAATTATGTCGTCACTATCACTATTGCGTTCTCAGTTATTAGGTTACAGCGATGATCATGTTGTGGCATTACCGAATCATGCGGGTATTAATGTTCACCGTGAAGCCGTAAACCCATTGGCGCAACTCATTGGTGACGCCAAACAGGCGGGTTTTCAGCTTCAAGTGGCGAGTGGTTTTCGTCACTTTGATCGACAGCTATTAATTTGGAACAGCAAATGTTCAGGCCATAGAGCGATACTCGATGATACTGGCAATGCTATTGATGTCAGCAAGCTTACGTCGATTGAAAAAGTCTGCGCTATTTTACGTTGGTCAGCACTACCGGGTGCATCCCGCCATCATTGGGGCACAGATGTTGATATTTATGATGCCGCAGCCATACCGCCTAACTATCAGTTACAGCTGCATCCCGACGAATATACAGGGGCAGGTTTGTTTGCACCGATGATGACTTGGTTGGATGATTATTTACAGCAACAGGGCGCGCCAGATTTTTTCCGCCCTTACTTACAAGATAACGGTGGCGTGTCACCGGAATTATGGCATTTAAGTTATCGGCCAGTGGCCAATCGTTACGAACAACAGTACTCCTTATCCTTATTGCGGGATTACCTTTCTGCGCTAACGTCGACAGAAAAAAAACTAGGTACCTTGCTAGAAGAGCGAGAGGCAGTGCTTGAAAACTTGCCCAACATTTACCAGCGTTTTATTTGCTTATGAAAACGACATCGACAACTAAAGAGACGAATAGCCAGCAGGTTTGGCTATCCTTGTGCGCAGAGGCTCGTGCAGCCAGTGAGCAGCAGCCATTAATGGCTAGCTACTTTCATGCAAATATCTTAAACCATGAAACCTTTGCTTCAGCAATCAGCTTCTTTTTGTCGCATCACCTAGCGAATGAGTATGTGTCGTCGATGATACTACGTGATGTATTTATTCAGGCGATGAACAGTGATCCCTCGATAGAAGCGCGAATGCTGCAAGATTTAATGGCGCATTACACACGGGACCCCACTTGTGAGCAATATATGATGCCGCTATTATATTTTAAAGGCTATCACGCGGTTCAAAGCTATCGTATTGCGCATTGGTTGTGGCAACAAAAGAGAGCATTATTTGCCTATTACATGCAAAGTCGTATTGCCGAACTCTTCCATGTGGATGTGCATCCCGCTGCGCAAATTGCAGGTGGTTTAATGGTTGATCATGCAACCGGAGTGGTGATTGGTGAAACCACTATTATTGAAGATGACGTGTCGATGCTGCATGCAGTTACCCTAGGCGGTAGTGGGGCGACCACGGGTAAGCGACACCCGACGATTGGCCGCGGTGTATTGTTAAGTGCCGGTGCTAAGATATTGGGTGGGATTAGTATTGGCGAAGGAACCAGTATTGGTGCTGGTAGTGTAGTGTTGAAAAGTATGCCAGCACACAGTACCGTAGTGGGGGTGCCTGCAAGAGTAGTTGGTCGATCCAGATCAGCGATGCCATCTTTGGAGATGAATCACAACCAGTAATGGTTAGCACAGCGGTAGAGCTTACTATGTCAGAAAATACATTCGATATTGTTTTTACCGGTGATATAGCGGGCGGCGCTGATATTATCGAAGTGAAAGCAAAGGCAGCACAATTATTTCGCCTTGATGATGATAAGTTAACGGTGCTTTTTAGCGGTAAGCGAACGATGCTGAAGAAGAGCATTGATGACGAGGCGGCACAAAAGTATCAGAAAATACTCAATGGTATTGGCATGATTACCGTCGTGCAGGTACATGCCACTACGCAAGCGAAACCATCACCACCAGTAAATGTTAGTCCGTCATTAACGTCCCCATCATTATCGAGAGATACAGCGCAAAAGCAAGTTGAAGTGCCCTCGTCCGATGCTTCTTTTACAGCGGCCCAAACGCTATCAAGTGCTCATTGGAATGTGCTCTCAGTAGGCGAGGTAGGTGTGCCGGACGCATTGCTTGCAAGTGAGTCTTCAGCGCAAAGTGATGCAGTATTAAAGGGCGTTGATTGGATAATAGATAAGCCGGGTGTGCAATTATCTACGCCGACGAAGAGTGTGAAAAGTGAGGTGACTTTACCTGATTTAAGCGTTGCTCCAGTTGCCACCGATTTGCTCGACAGCAGCGAAAAAAAAGCTACTGTAGCCTCACTTTATTTTTCTTCGATAGAGACCATTACTGTAACAATGGTGGGCGACAATTTACTTTCTGAAGCGGAAAAAACGCAATGGACAGAGTTACCTGTTGATATTAGCCATCTTGAAGCGGTGCAAGATGGGGGTGACTTATTGGCAGATCATGAAAAAACTGTTTTTGTTGAAAAAGTAATAGAAACAGAGAATATTCAATTGATAGCTGATGAGTAAGTGTCATGATCGGGATATCGAAGTGTAATGTAAATAGCCCGTTGTGATGATCGATACAGCATGCGACAGTTTTTATTCAAATGACAAAATCAGCTAAAAAGGTGCTAAATGGGACATCAATATTGGTCATTAGTGGCTCGGTTTTTTAAATCAGAACCTGCTAGCGGTATTTTACTTATGTTTGCTGCTGTACTCGCGATGATTTTTGCGAATACATTTTTATCCTCTTATTATGAGGCGTTTTTGTCAACGCCGCTGCAAATTAGCGTGGGTAGCGCTGGCATCGATAAGCCCTTACTTCTTTGGATTAACGACGGCTTAATGGCTATTTTCTTCTTCTTGATAGGGTTGGAATTAAAGCGTGAGCTAATTGAAGGGGAGTTGTCGGATAAGCGTAATATTATTCTGCCCGGTATTGGCGCAATTGGTGGTATGGCAGTGCCAGCACTGGTCTATCTATATTTCAATTATGATGACCCTGTTGCGGTGCAAGGTTGGGCAATTCCTGCAGCAACCGATATTGCATTTGCGTTAGGTGTATTAAGCTTATTGGGTTCACGTGTTCCTACTTCCATCAAAATATTTCTTACCTCACTTGCGATATTTGATGATATTGGTGCAATTCTTATTATTGCCGCTTTTTATACGTCTCAAATATCGTTCACTGCACTGATTGTTGTGGCGTGTTTTGTGCCGGTGCTAGCGGTGCTCAATCGCTGTAATGTAGTATCAAGAATGCCTTATATTTTAATTGGTATTGTCATTTGGGTGGCCACGTTGAAATCGGGAGTGCATGCGACCTTAGCCGGTGTGGTGTTAGCGATGTTTATCCCTATGCGCTGCAC
>JBLHVA010000023.1:0-13454 GCA_047630005.1 Candidatus Endobugula sp.
GCGGTGCCGCGCACTGTCATAGCGATAATAGGCGCATTAGTTGTCACCGTAGCAATGGCGTTACCGGCATAAATAGGTCGTGTAAATGTATTGGCCGAGATAATACTGGTGATTTCCGATATAGGTTCTATATCGAGTAAGGCTGCAGCTCGAGGTAAAATATCTTTTCCGTTGGTACTGGCTGGCGCAAGAATATGGCTATAATTTTTTTGTGCAATATCGCGAATTAATGGTGCAATATTCTCAGCCAAAAAATGTTGGTAGGCGGAAAAGTCTGCGACAAGAACGACGCTAACTCCCGTTATTTTTGCAGCCTGTTGCGCAACCGATGTACATTCATAACCGGCAATTAATAGATGAATGTCGGTGGAGCCTAATTGTGATGCTGCAGTGACAGTATTGTAGGTCGCGCTGGAAAGCTGTTGGTTATTATGTTCAGCAATCACTAAAATATTCATGAAATCACCTTCGCTTCATTTTTTAGTTTGTTGATAAGTTCTTCTACGTTGGCAACTTTAATGCCTGCTTTTCGCTGTGTTGGCGTATCTACTCGTTGGGTAGTCACTTGTGGTGCGATGGGTGCTAGCAATGTCTCGGCAGGCAGTGTCTCTAAAGGCTTTTTCTTGGCTTTCATTATTTGTGGTAGTTTTGCATAGCGGGGTTCGTTTAAGCGTAAATCTGTTGTAATGACGGCTGGCAGTGTTAGTGATAGCGTTTGTAAGCCGCTATCGACTTCACGGGTCACAATGACTTTGTTATCTTCTATGATAAGTTTTGATGCGAATGTTCCCTGAGCTATACCACACAATCCGGCAAGCATTTGTCCTGTTTGGTTGTTGTCGCTATCAATAGATTGTTTGCCCAGAATGATTAGTCCAGGATTTTCTTTTTCAACCACTTTGCTCAGTAACTTAGCGCAGTAGAGAGAAGAGGGGATGGAGTTAGTTTCTAATAATATACCTCGATCTGCGCCTAGTGCCATCGCGTAACGTAGTTGTTCTTCGCATTTTTTTGATCCAATTGACACTACGATGACTTCATCGGCCAAGCCTTTTTCTTTTAAGCGTAACGCTTCTTCTACCGCAATTTCGCAAAAAGGATTGATCGACATCTTAGTGTTGGTCAAATCAATACCGCTATTGTCGGCATTAACACGGACTTTGATGTTGTAATCTACCACCCGTTTAACGGCTACTAAAATCTTCATGCTTGCCTCTTTTGTGCGCTGGTTTTTTTGCCGATGGTTTTACTGTGTTAGTCGTTGATCCAGCATGTCGTTTATACCGATTCTGATATTGTGTAATCATCTTAATTTATTTACTTGCTTGCAGCAAGCAATTAAGTTAATCTTTTGTTATTGTCATCATTATAGTCAGCAACGGTAATTTAGTTATGTCTCCTTCTACAGAATCAAACTCTGCTTCTACAAATGTTAAGCCCATTGTTGTTGTCATTGTGAGTGCGGCGAGAACACCAATGGGCGGTTTTCAAGGTGAGCTAAGCGCTGTCTCTGCAACAGAGCTAGGTTCGGTTGCCATAAAAGCAGTGGTTGAGCGTGTGGCCGAAGCCTCTGGTTCAGAAAATATTATGAACCATATAGATGAAGTGCTAATGGGCAATGTCCTCAGTGCTGGACTTGGGCAGGCACCCGCTAGACAAGCCGCTTTAGGTGCTGGTTTACCGACATCAACGCCCTGTACCACCATTAGCAAAGTCTGTGGCTCAGGCATGAAAGCGGTCATGTTAGCGTTTGATCAAATTAAATCAGGCAGCATCGAAGTGGCAATAGCCGGTGGGATGGAAAGTATGTCGAATGCGCCTTATTTACTGCCAGCAGCTCGCTCCGGGCAGCGTTTGGGGCATGGCGAAATGCTGGATCATATGTTCTGCGACGGCTTACAAAATGCCTACGATGGAAAACTAATGGGGTATTTTGCAGATGTAAATGCATCGGAGGACGGTATTACCCGTGAGCAAATGGACGATTATGCGATTGAATCATTAAGCCGTGCAAAGCAAGCGATTGAGAGCGGGTATTTTAGTGCAGAAATTGCTCCCGTGACGGTTAAATCAAGAAAATCTGAAGTCGTTATTGATACCGATGAGCAGCCACCAAAAGCCAAGCCAGAAAAAATCCCAACCTTAAGACCCGCTTTCGCTAAAGACGGTTTAGTCACAGCCGCCAATGCTAGCTCGATATCCGATGGCGCTGCCGCATTAATGGTAATGAGCCATGAGAAAGCGCAGACCTTAGGATTAATGCCTTTAGCGATAATCAAAGCCCATGTGACCCATGCGGAATCTCCAGAGAAATTCACTCATGCACCAATAGGCGCCATAAAAAAACTCATGGAGAGGGCCCAGTGGTCTCTAGATGATGTAGATTTATTTGAGGTAAATGAGGCTTTTGCTATGGTTGCCATAGCCGCTCGTCAACAATTACAGCTGTCGTCGGAAAAAATGAATGTCAATGGCGGCGCTACCGCTCTAGGGCATCCCATTGGTGCTTCGGGTGCGCGGATTATTGTCACCTTGCTACATGCTTTACAGCGTACCGAAAAAACCAAAGGCGTGGCGAGCTTATGTATTGGTGGCGGCGAAGCCACTGCAATCGCTATTGAAATTGTGCCTGAGAGTTTACCTGCCTCTATCTAATGTTATGAAATAGTAAATTCGACTATATAAAATTGATCGTAGAAAAACAGAGAAGTGTATAACGGGTGAGAATATGCAAGATCATCAACAAGAAATCATGGAATATGATGTTTGTATCGTGGGTGCTGGCCCAGCGGGCTTGTCAGCTGCCATAAAATTACGTCAGTTAGCGATTGAAAATAATAGCGAGCTATCCGTGTGTGTCTTAGAAAAGGGCTCGGAAGTGGGCGCGCATATTTTATCGGGCGCAATATTTGAGCCTCGTGCACTGGACGAGTTGCTGCCCAAATGGCAACAACAAGGCGCACCATTGCATACCAAAGTCACGCGTGACGAAGTGTTTTTATTTTCTAATGACCGTAGTTATAGTGAAATACCCACGCTGTTGGTACCTAAAACCTTACACAATGACGGTAACTATATTGTTAGCTTGGGCAATGTGTGCCGCTGGCTGGCAGAGCAAGCAGAAACGTTAGAGGTAGATATCATTGCCGGTTTTGCAGCGGCATCAATTTTATATGACGAGGCTGATCGTGTTGTTGGAGTCACAACAGGTGATATGGGTCGTGATAGTAATGGCGAAGCAAAAAATAGCTTTGAACCCGGCATTGCCATTCATGCTAAGTACACACTGTTTTCTGAAGGTTGTCGTGGGCATTTAGGCAAGCAATTAATTAAAAAATACACCCTAGACAAAAATGCTGATCCGCAACATTATGGTTTAGGAATAAAAGAATTATGGTCTATTGATCCTAATAAGCATCGCCCTGGTTTAGTCATTCATGGGGCCGGTTGGCCGCTAAAAGAGAATGGTGCGAGCGGTGGTTTCTTTTTGTATCACGGTGATGACAATCAAGTTGCTGTTGGATTAATTACCGATCTTAATTATAGCAACCCACATCTTAGCCCTTACGATGAATTTCAGCGTTTTAAACATCACCCAGAAATTGCTTGCGTGTTAAAAGGCGGTGAACGCATTTCTTATGGTGCTCGCGCCATTGCTAAAGGAGGCATTTATTCTTTACCCAAAATGACATTCCCCGGCGGTTTGTTAATGGGTTGCGATGCCGGTACGTTGAATGTTGCCAAAATAAAGGGTTCCCATACAGCGATGAAGTCAGGAATGATTGCGGCAGAGACAGTGGCAGAAGCGTTGTTTACAGGTGATAAAGGTGGTGCCGAGCTAACGGCGTATACCACTAATTTCAAAGCTTCTTGGTTGTATGAAGAGCTATATACCACACGTAATTTTGGCGGCGCATTACATAAGCTAGGTACACGCCTTGGTGGTGCTTATAATTTTCTTGATCAAAATATATGTGGCGGGAATTTACCCTTTACCTTTCGAGATAAAACACCTGATCACGATCAACTTAAACTGGCATCCGCAAGTAAAAAAATAAGCTACCCAAAAACAGATGGCGTATTGAGTTTCGATAAAATGTCATCGGTATTTTTATCTAATACCAATCATGAAGAAGATCAGCCTTGTCATCTGCAATTAGCAGATTCACAGCAAGCAATTCATCATAATCTTGCATTATATGCATCGCCAGAACAGCGATATTGTCCAGCTGGTGTCTATGAAATTATTATTGATGAGTCGTCAGCAGACTCAACACCTAGCTTACACATTAATGCACAAAACTGTGTGCACTGTAAAAGCTGCGATATTAAAGACCCTACACAAAATATTACATGGGTGAGTCCAGAAGGCGGGGGCGGCCCTAATTACCCTAATATGTAATGTGTATCAATCCTTAGGGCTGGGTGTATAAATAATCAGCCTGTAATGATTGATATTAAATAATAAAGTTTCGTCATTTCGGAAAGCGTTTTTTGCTTACCTGGACCAATCTGTAGGAACAGATTTGAACCGCATTAGCGAGCCCGAAGGGTGAAATCTAGGGAAGGCTTTCATAATTCAGTGATTACAGGTTCTGATTAGATACCGGATTAAGCCCGGTATGACGATTGGTTAGAGCGAGTGTAGTTAATGGGCAACACTGTCCACGATATAGATCCAACAAGAAAATCATAGGTTTTTGATAATGATTGAGATAAAAAAAATAGGTGTGGTGGGCGCAGGCCAAATGGGGCGGGGTATTGCTCAAGTCGCAGCCATGAGCGGTTATCAAGTATGTCTTTATGATGTGGATGCTGACGGACTACAGACGGCGATTAATTTTATTCAACAACAAATGGATGGCGGTGTTGCAAAACAAAAATGGGATCAATTACATGTTGATCAAACCATGGGCTTGATTTTTTCAACTACCGAATTGGACGTGTTGTCTGATTGTGATTTATTAATTGAAGCCGCAACAGAAAACAAAAAAATAAAATTTGAGATATTTAAGCAGCTGGATGCGATGGCTAAAAGAGACGCTATTTTAGCGACCAATACCTCGTCAATATCTATTACAGAAATTGCAGCGGTGACTCGTCGTCCAGAAAACGTAGTGGGTATGCACTTTATGAACCCTGTGCCAGTGATGAAACTGGTGGAAGGTATTCGTGGTTTAGAAACAAGTGAGTCCATATTCGATGCAGTCGAAGAAGTGTCCCTTCGCATGGGGAAAACCTTTATTAAAGTGAATGATGTGGCAGGTTTCGCGATTAATCGTATTTTAATGCCCATGATTAACGAAGCGATCTATACGCACTATGAAGGTGTGGCCAGTATCGAAGATATCGATATCGGAATGAAGCTAGGCACTAACCAGCCCATGGGGCCGTTCGAACTTGCGGATTTTATTGGTTTAGATACTTGTCTCGCTATTATGGAAGTGTTGCATGAAGGATTGGGAGACACTAAATACCGTCCTTGTCCCTTATTAAAAAAATATGTATCAGCCGGTCGTTATGGCCGTAAATCAGGACTAGGTTTTTATGAATACTAATGTTGAAAAAAATATTGTCGAAAAATACCAAACCATCCGGTTTGAAGTAGAGCAGGGCATTGGTTTATTAACTATTAATCGCCCAGATAAACTCAATGCATTAAACCAACAAGTCTTTCTCGATATTGTGGATTGCCTTTCTACTATTGAAGCCAATATTCGAGGGCTAATCATTACGGGCGAAGGTCAAAAAGCCTTTATCGCTGGCGCGGATATTAAAGCCATGAGCACTATGACCGAGAGCGAAGCAATAGCATTTAGTGCGCTAGGTCATAAAACGACAATGCTGTTTGCAGACTTACCTATCCCTGTTATTGCCGCGGTGAATGGCTTTGCACTAGGTGGTGGTTTTGAAATGGCAATGGCTGCCGATCTTATTTATGCCAGTGATAATGCTGTTTTTGGTTTGCCCGAAACTAAGTTAGGTTTGATTCCGGGTTTTGGTGGGACACAGCGCTTAGCACGATTGATTGGAGTGAGCAAAGCAAAAGAACTCGTATTTACCGGACGAAATATCAACGTAGATGAAGCAATTAACTTAGGGGTCGTAGTGCAAGCCTTTTCTTCTCAAGAAGAGTTGCTGAATGCTGCAAAAGCTACTTTATTACAAGCCATGAATAATGGTCAGCTCGCCATTGCAGCTTCTAAAAAAGCTATTAATGAATCCAGTGATGTGAATATTGTAGAAGGTTTATCGCTTGAAAATAAAGCATTCAGCACATTGTTTGGTACAGCGGATATGCGAGAAGGCGTGAATGCATTCTTAGAAAAAAGATCGGCTAATTTTACGGGTAAGTAATTGTTGATGGTTTGACTACTGGCGAGTTAGCTGAACGACTGTGTGTTGGAGGCGCAAGTGACGACGACTGAACGATCACATGATGAGTATAGATGTGAGTATAACAGCAGCACCTTGTCATTCCGGAAAGCGTTTTTAGCTTATCCTGAATCTAGTAGTTTTAGGCATCTGATTGGATGCTGGGTGCCGGATCAAGCCCGGATGACGAGTTCGGTATAATGATACTAAGTTAACGGGACAGTAGTGAGATAATATGAAATATTTTGCAGTAGAAGGCAATACACAATGCTTAGATGGTGGTGCCATGTTTGGTAATGCCCCCAAAGCTATGTGGCAGAAATGGTGTGAGCCCGATGCTGATAATCGCATTAATCTAGCCACTAGAGCACTGTTAGTTGAATATAACGATGGTAAAAAAGCACTGTTTGAAGCCGGTGTAGGCGCATTCTTTGATCCGAAAATGAAAGATCGCTTTGCTGTGCAAGAAACTGAACATGTACTGATAAAAAACCTAGAAAAATTAGGCTGCCCCCACGATACGATTGATTACGTTATTCTCTCCCATTTACATTTTGATCATGCTGGCGGTATTTTAAGTGCATGGGAAGAAGATAAGCCATTATCGCTACTCTTTCCTCAAGCTGAATTTTTTGTCTCTGAAACACAATGGCAGCGAGCGAAAAATCCCCATGCGAGAGATCGCGCTTCTTACATTCCAGAAATGATAAAGTTATTAGAGAAAAGTGGCCGTTTATTTTTAGTGGAAGGTGAAACACACCCATTATTGCAAGGGCGTATGCGTTTTCATTATTCCGAAGGACATACTCCCGGCTTAATGCTCGCGGAGATTGATGTTAATCAAAAGCCAATGGTCTTTTGTTCCGATTTAATTCCCGGTATGGCATGGGTTCATCACGCTATTACGATGGGATATGACCGTTATCCAGAGAAAGTCATTGATGAAAAAATACAACTGCTCAATCAGCTCATTCAGCGTGAAGGCAGTTTGTTTTTTACTCACGACGCAAAAGTATGCCGAGCGATAGTAGAAAAAGATGAGAAAGGACGATTCATTCCACATGTAGTTACCTTGCCGTAACGTATTTTATTGACTGAACTTTTCAACAAAAATTAATTGATATCCCGTAGAGAAGACTATGACAACCTATCTTGCACCTGTAAATGAAGTTAATTTTGTTTTACGACACTTGGCTAATTTTTCTGCATTGGAAAAACTCCCCGGTTTTGAAGACGCAACCCCAGATACGGTGTCTGCCATTTTGGAAGAAGCCGCTAAATTTGCTCAAGAAGAACTGGTACCCATTAATTGGTCTGGTGATCAAGCGGGTGTGTCTATTGTTGATGATAACGTAAAGTCTGCACCGGGTTTTGCTGCGGCGTATCAACTGTTTGTTGAGAACGGTTGGTTAGGCTTAGCCCAACCTGAGCAATACGGTGGTCAAGGCTTACCCTTTTCATTACATATGGCGGCAAGTGAGTTTTGGAATAGTGCGAATATGTCGTTTGCGCTTTGTCCTATGTTATCTGCCAGCGGTATTGATGCCGTATTGGCACACGGTAGCGATGCGCTAAAAGAAATCTATCTAGAAAAAATGGTCAGCGGTGAATGGACAGGCACCATGCTGTTAACCGAACCGCAAGCAGGTTCGGACCTAGCCGCACTGACAACTAAGGCAGAGCGTAATGGCGATCACTATTTAATTACCGGTAGTAAAATATTTATTACTTGGGGCGATCACGATATGACCGATAATATCGTGCAGTTTATTCTCGCGCGTCTACCTGATGCACCGCCGGGGGTAAAAGGTATTTCTTTGTTTTTAGTGCCTAAATATCACGTCAACCCAGACGGTAGCTTAGGCGAATTAAATGACTCCAAGCCGGTTTCTGTTGAGCATAAAATGGGCATTCATGCGAGTCCAACCTGCGTGATGAGCTTCGGTGATAATGGTGGTGCAGTGGGCTACCTTGTCGGCGAAGAAAATAATGGCTTGGCGTGTATGTTCACTATGATGATCCATGCGCGATTAGAAGTGGGGTTAGAAGGTGTTGGCTTATCTGAACGGGCTTATCAGGGTGCGGTGGATTATGCGATTAACCGCAAGCAAGGTAAAAAACTAGGTCACGAAGGCAGCGTGACTATCGCTGAACACCCTGATGTTCGTCGTATGTTGATGCTAATGCGCAGTCTAACCGAGGCGAGTAGAGCTATCGCCTATGTGACCTCTGCTGCTTATGATCACAGTAAATATAATCCAGACACAACACACCAACAATACCATTTGCAGCGCTTAGAGTTACTCACGCCCATTGTAAAAGCGTGGCCAACAGAAATTGCTCAAGAAGTAACAGGTTTGGGTATTCAAGTGCTAGGTGGTATGGGCTTTATCGAAGAATCTGGCATGGCGCAGCATTATCGTGACGCACGTATTATTACGATTTACGAGGGTACCACGGGTATCCAATCAAATGATCTTATTGGTCGTAAACTACTTCGAGATAATGCGGTAGCCATGTCGGTTGCTATCGCAGAAATACAAGAAGTGGTGGCGCAATTATCGAATCATGAATCACTATCTGATATGGCGAGTTTGTTACAAAATGGTGTAGATAATCTACAAACCGCGGTTAATTATATTCTGTCATCAACAACAGAACATGCGGATTTTCCCGGCTCGGTTGCAGTGAATTTTATGATGTTAACGGGAACGGTATTTGGTGCATGGCAAATGTGTCGTGCAGCACTAGCGGTGATTGGCGATGGTAATGGTAATGGTAATGGTAATGGTAATGAGCGTGATGTAAGTGCTGAGTTTGCCAATAATAAAGTCGCTACTACGCGGTTTTATTGTCAGCAAGTATTACCTCGTGCCGCGGCTTATTTGCAAATGATAGAAATCACCGCCGAGAGCGTCTTTAGTATTCCTGTTGATCAGTTATGATGTCGCCTGCTATCTCCTCAGGTGTCTCGTAAAGTATCAAATAAAGCATCGCATTAAATAGCGTAACACAAACAACAAGGTCGATTTATGCCAGCAGAAAAACGTATGTCACACCAAGAGCGCAGTGATTTATCGGATAAATTAATGCTCGCGGCTGCAGTAGAACTGATTTTAGAAAAAGGCACAGAAAAAACTACACTCAAAGACGTGGGCGAAAAAGCCGGATACAGCCGCGGATTAGCAGGTTATCGCTTTGGATCAAAAGCGGGTTTATTTACCTTTGTGCTGCATGCACTGAGTGAATATTGGTTACGTGATTTGCAAGAAGCGACTAGAGGCAAAACTGGTTTCGATGCAATATCGGCAGCCACACTAAAATATGCAGAAATGTTCGAGCGTAATTCTGACAATATAAAGGCTTTTTATGTTTTATGGTTTGATGCAATTAGTGTTCATGATGAAGTAAAAAAAGTGATTGTTAACATTCATCAACGTCGTCAAAAAGACTTAACGCAGTGGATTTTAGATGATGCATCGTTAAGCCATTGCCATGACCATGCTAGCAAATTCTCAGCACAATATAATGCATCCTTAAATGGTATTGCTTATCAAGCTTTATTAATGCCTGAAGATGTGTCGGGCTTACAAACATTACACGAAGATTTAATTCAATCAATGAAAGTGACACTACTTAAATCCAATTACAGTTAAGGCCTTAAAAAACCATATTATATAATGACTTGTTAGTTTTATTTAAAACCAAGAAAGAAAGCGGCAGTATTTTTTGCACACAGAGCGTACATCACGTCGTGCTGAATCAGATTGTGTTAACTCAAAAGGTGAACAGCAATACATAATATATCGATCACGTATCGATACTAGACGAATAAAGTAGGTAACCCCCATGAATAACGTCACAAACGCCTCCCCAACATCGCAGTCTACCGTTGAAACATCAGCGCCAGTGCGCTTTGTTACCGCTGCAGCATTGTTTGACGGTCATGATGCCGCCATTAATATTATGCGACGGATCTTACAATCCAGCGGTGCCGAGGTGATTCATCTAGCCCATAATCGCTCGGTAGCCGAAGTGGTGGATTCCGCCATACAAGAAGATGTACAAGCCATTGCTATTAGCTCATATCAGGGCGGCCATATTGAATACTTCCAATATATTATTGATTCCTTAAAAGAGCGGGGAGCCGAACATATCCGTGTATTCGGTGGTGGTGGTGGCGTTATTGTGCCCGAAGAAATTCGTCAATTAGAAGCCTACGGCGTCGAGCGTATTTACTCACCGCAAATGGGGCAAGAGATGGGTTTGCAGGGCATCATTGACGATATGATCGCTCGCGCTAAAAAAGCCTTTACTACGCATAAAACCAACAGTTTATTGTTGGATCAATTAACACAAGGTAATAGAGATGATCTTGCAAGAGCGATTACGGCAATAGAGCAAGGCAATATATCGCTTGATGAGTTGGCAGCGATTAAACAAACCGTTCATGATGCCAACCCAATGGCTCACACACCCGTACTAGGTATTACCGGTACAGGTGGCGCAGGTAAGTCTTCTTTAACCGATGAAGTCATTCGACGCTTTCGTTTAGATTCAAACGACGCGGTTAATATTGCCGTCATTGCTATAGACCCCACTCGACGGAAAACAGGCGGTGCTTTATTGGGCGACCGTATCCGTATGAATGCGATTTACAGCAACAATATTTATATGCGCTCCTTAGCAACAAGGGATACGGTAGGGGAAGTGCCCGACATACTGCCTGCCGTTATTGATGCTGCAAAATTATCAGGCTTTGATTTGATTATGATTGAAACACCGGGTATAGGACAGGGGGACGCGGGCATTGTGCCTTATGTTGATGTTTCTATGTACGTGATGACACCAGAATTTGGTGCGCAAAGTCAGCTTGAAAAAATTGATATGCTCGATTTTGCAGACCTAGTAGTGATTAATAAATTTGATCGAAAAGGCAGCGACGATGCTTATCGTGATGTTGCTAAACAAGTACAGCGTAATCGCACCGCTTTTGATGTGGCACCTGAAACAATGCCGGTGTTTGGCAGTATCGCCTCAAAATTTAACGACGATGGCGTCACTGCAGCCTATCAAGGTTTATTGCGTATTTTACGCGAGCATCAATTTATTTCTTACGACAGTATCTTACCGGTGGTAGATCGCAAAACATCTTCAGCTAAAACCAGTATTGTGCCTGCCGAACGAGTACGCTATTTAGCAGAAATTTCAGATACCATACGCCAATATAAGAAAAAAGTAGACGAGCAAGCGCTTATCGCTCGTGAGCAGCAACAACTGCAAGCTACACAAAAAATGCTAGCCATAGATGATTTTTCTGCGTTGGATGATCTGCTATTGCAACGTGAAGAACAATTGTTGCCATCATCAAAAAAATTATTACAACAATGGCCCGCGATCAAAGAACAATACCGTCAAGACTCTATTACAGTGGCCTTGTCTCCCACGAAAGAAATCAATGTGGTGATTAAACGTAAAAGCTTAGCAGGTACAAAAATTCCGAAAGTATCCTTGCCTCACTATAACGATGCAGGTGATCTATTAACGTGGTTACTGAAAGAAGGCTTGCCCGGTAGTTTTCCATATACAGCCGGCGTATTTCAGTTTAAGCGTGAAGGCGAAGATCCTGCTCGTATGTTTGCAGGCGAAGGTGATCCTAAGCGTACCAACACACGCTTTAAAAAATTATCCGAACATTCACCGGCCAAACGTTTGTCTACGGCATTTGACTCGGTCACCTTGTACGGTTTCGACCCTGCTGTAAGACCAGATATTTACGGCAAAGTCGGTAACTCTGGTGTGTCTGTCGCGACCTTTCAAGATATGAAAGATTTATTTAATGGTTTTGATCTGTGTGATCCATTGACCTCAGTCTCCATGACAATAAATGGGCCAGCGCCAACGATACTTGCATTCTTTTTAAATACTGCCATCGATCAACAAGTTGAAAATTTTGTGAATGAAAAAAGGCGACAACCCAATGCCGACGAACATCAAGCGCTAAAAGCTTTTGCGTTAAAAAGTGTGCGCGGAACAGTGCAAGCCGATATTCTAAAAGAAGATCAAGGGCAAAATACCTGTATTTTTTCTACCGAATTCTCGCTAAGAATGATGGCGGATATACAACAGTATTTTATCGATCAAGAAATCAGAAATTTTTATTCGGTTTCTATCTCTGGTTACCATATAGCAGAGGCGGGGGCTAACCCCTTAACGCAATTAGCCTTCACGCTAGCGAATGGTTTTACTTATGTTGAATCTTATTTAGCTCGTGGAATGGATATAGATGATTTTGCGCCTAACTTATCCTTCTTCTTCTCCAATGGTATGGACCCCGAATATACCGTAATGGGGCGTGTTGCCCGTCGCATTTGGGCGATCACTATGCGCGACAAATACAAAGCGAATAGTCGCAGCCAACGCCTTAAATATCATATTCAAACCTCTGGCCGTTCTTTGCATGCGCAAGAAATGGACTTCAACGACATTCGTACCACCTTACAGGCGCTTATCGCTATTAACGATAATTGTAATAGCCTGCACACCAATGCCTACGACGAAGCCATTACCACACCAACAGAAGAATCTGTGCGCCGCGCTTTGGCCATTCAATTAATTATTAACAACGAATTTGGTTTGGCAAAAAACGAAAATTCACTACAAGGTTCTTTTATTGTGGAAGAACTAACCGAGCTAGTAGAAGAGGCGGTATTACGTGAGTTTGAACGCCTCTCTGAGCGTGGCGGTGTGCTTGGCGCGATGGAAACCGGTTTTCAGCGCGGTAAAATTCAAGATGAATCCTTACTCTACGAACACAAAAAACATGACGGCAGCTTACCTATTATTGGTGTGAATACCTTCTTGCCAGAAAACCCCCATATAGACATAGAAATAGAGTTAGCACGTTCAACCACCGAAGAAAAAGAAAGCCAAATTCAGCGCGTGAACCAATGGCAAGACACTCACTCAGAAGAAGCCCAGCACGCGTTACAACACCTAAAAAATACTATTATTGCTGACGGTAACGGCTTTGATGCGCTCATGTTTGCGGCTAGAGTGTGTTCCTTGGGACAAATTAC
>JBLHVA010000024.1:0-13386 GCA_047630005.1 Candidatus Endobugula sp.
ACTACAAGATTCGCCATATGGTCTTCAACTTGCCCCACAAGGAATATAACTCGTTCTTTTAATAATCGAGAGTATATATCATAAGAGCGCTCACCCCTCGCCGTTTGCTCTACCACCATAGGCACTAAACCGCTACTTGTGACTTCTTGAGAAATTGACGACTGAGACATATTATCCTGTATTACATTATGTGATTGAAAGTTAGCCATATTGACACGGTTCCCGTTTAGCAAGTGTTGTCTTTTATAACGTCTACTGGAAATAAATAGATCTACGCCCGCAGACATTTCATCTTTTTATTTAGCTTAACCCGTGATTACAAGAGTTGCCAGTAATCTGACAAAGAAAAGAAAGGAAATATCCCACCTAAAACAAGATGGGATACTTTTCATACGACAGCTGGCTGCACAATAAGCGATTAGGTGAATAAGTACTCGATGACCTATTCGCTATCTTTGCTAATGGCTTCTTCGTAGTTCACTGTTTTTTCGGTAACAGTAGCCTGCCCCATAATGAGCTCAACAACCATATCTTCAAGAACCGATGCTTCCATGCCTGATGTAAGCTGTGGGTTTTGGTTGTAATAATTAATGACTTCTTGCGGATCATCATAGCTTGCAGCAAGCTCTTCAATTGCTACACGCACTTTATCAGCGTCAACAGTAAGTTTATTTACTTTAACGACTTCGCTTAACAACAGGCCCAAGCCTACTCGACGATCAGCTTGCTCTTTGAACATATCATCCGGTAACAATGACTTAAGATCTAAATCTTTATTTTGCTGCATGCCACCAAACTGCTGCATCATTTGCTGTCTTAGTGCATCTGTTTCAGAAACAATAAGCGCTTTAGGCAGCTCTACTGCATTCGCTTCTAGCAATTGGTCCATAACAGAGGTTTTTACTTTATTCTTAACTGAGGTAGCCAGCTCTCGAACCATGTTTTTCTTAATGTCTTCACGGAATTTTTCTAAATCTCCATGATCTGCACCAAACTTCTTTAACAGTTCTTCGTTAATCTCAGGAAGAACCTTCTCAGATACACTATTAATGGTTACAGCAAATTCTACCGCAGCGCCTTTAAGCTCTTCTGCATGATAATCATCTGGAAAGCTTAGAGACAGGGTCTTTTGATCACCGGCAGAAAGACCTACTACGCCATCTTCAAAACCAGGAATCATTGAGTTAGAGCCCAGAACTAAATCTTGTTTTTCAGCTTTTCCGCCGGCGAAATCTTCACCATTTTTAGTGCCCAAAAAATCGATATTAACGCTATCGCCATCTGCTGCAGCACGCTCAACCACTGACAAAATTGATTGCTGCTCACGCAATGACTCAACCATCTTATCAATATCAGCTTCTGTGATATCAGCAGCCAGCTTTTCTACGCTAAAGCTATCGAAAGAAGCTATTGCCACTTCAGGATACACTTCAAATACTGCCGCATACTCAAGGTCTTTACCCGACTCAAACTGAGTGATTTCAATTTTTGGCTGACCTGCAGGCTGTACTTTTTCTTGCTCAAAAGCACTTTGTAATGAGGCATTAATCACATCACCTAAAATTTCTTGGCGAACACCTTCACCATATTGCTTCTTAATCACTTTCAATGGCGCCTTGCCTTTGCGAAAGCCATTAATACGAATAGTTTTCGCAGCTTCTTTAAGACGTTCGTCTGCACGATTATCGATTTGTTCTGCTGGAACACCTACGGTTAAGCGTCGCTCTAGGCCTGATATGGTTTCAATAGAAACTTGCATGATTTTTTCTCTGCCTCTTTGGGGTATTTCTATAATTAATTTACTGTGATTAACTTTTCGTATTAGCAAGTGGTACAAAAAGTTGTCTTAATAAATATAATGAATGTTATCAAGAGATAAAACGAGTAGAACCTGTCTCAACTACAGGGCTGGGGCGGGACAGGTAGCTATGGATTACCTTGTGTTTAATTCTTCGTACCCTCTTCCTTTTGCATTGAAAACAACTAGGCAAAGAGAGACCTTCAATAGTACTTAAAAAATGGTGCGGACGGAGAGACTCGAACTCTCACACCTTGCGGCACCAGAACCTAAATCTGGCGTGTCTACCAATTTCACCACGTCCGCGATATATCTTATTGCGCCAAGCCATTAGAGGCTCTGTACAACCGGCTTACATTATTTGCCGTTTTCTTTTTTTGCATTATACAGAATAATCACAAAATTCCACTAACTTATTGATTTAAATAACAATTAAATCTTTTTTACTAGACCCTCTCTCTGAGGGTTGGGCATTGTGCCATAGAGAAGATAGGTGTTCAACAAAAGATACTCTATTTATGCTTTTTTCTGCACATAAGGCATTTAGGAGGGCTGCAGCATAAAAAATCATACCTGAAGCCCTAGATGCGCTCCACAACCGTTGCAATTCCCTGCCCCAAACCAATGCACATAGTGGCTAAACCCCACTGGTCATCTCGCTCCCTCATCACACTCAGCAAAGTACCTGTAATACGCGCACCGGAACAACCGAAAGGATGACCCAAGGCAATCGCTCCACCATATAAGTTTACTCGAGAATCCATAACGTCTAAAAGTTTCATTTCTTTTAACACTGCAAGGCTTTGCGCAGCAAAAGCTTCATTCAGCTCAATTGCCTGCATATCAGCCAGCTGCAACCCTATTCTTTTCAGTGCTCTTTGGCTGGCTGGCACAGGGCCAATCCCCATAACAGAGGGGGCAACGCCCGCAATACCCAGCGAGGCGATACGAGCAATAGGCACAAGACCAAGCTCAGAGGCTTTTGCTGCCGACATCACCAGCATCACACTTGCACCGTCGGTCACTTGCGATGATGTTCCCGCCGTTACAGTGCCATTTCTAGGGTCAAATACTGGCTTCAGCGCAGCCAAGCCCTCTAAAGAGGTCTCTGAACGAATGGTTTCATCATGCTCGATCAAACACAGTGCGCCTTGAGTATCGTGGCCTGCAATAGGGATAATTTCTTGTTGGAATTTACCCAGCTCAGTGGCTGAGGCAGCCCGATGGTGAGAACGCACAGCAAACGCGTCCATATCCTGACGAGATATTTTATGCTGAACGGCTAAAAATTCTGCAGTGAGTCCCATAGAGCCAGCGGCTTTAGCTACCGATAAGTTTAACAGCGGATTAGGATCTATTTCGCCATTCATATCGATGTGCCCCATATGCTCGACGCCACCAATGCAGTATATGTCGCCTAGACCCGCTTGAATATTCGCAGTCGCTATATGTAAAGCAGACATAGAAGAACCACAGAGGCGATTGATGGTTTGTGCGGGCATGGTATGCGGCAAGCCTGCACGCAAAACGATATTACGCGCGACATTAAAACCTTGCTCTCCTCGTTGCATAACGCAACCCCAGAGTAGATCATCTATCTCGTTAGGATTAATAGCACTGTTTCGAGCTAACACACCATTAATAAGATCGGCACTGATATCATCTGCTCGACGATAGCGATAACATCCACCTTTCGAGCGCCCCATAGGCGTTCTGGCATAGTCCACTATTACTGCACTTCTTGAATCAATCACGTTACTCGCCCCCTTTTTCGTGCTGACCGTAATAAGATTGCTGACTAAACGCTAAACGCTGCATTTCTTTAGTTGGATGATATATCATACCTAAATTTTTATATTTTTCAGACTCTTGAAGAACAGTGTTAATGCTAATTCTATCGACCCACCTTAGCGCCCCACCTCTAAATGGAGGGAAGCCTAAACCGTATATCAGTGCCATATCAGCCTCTTCTGGCGATTCAACAATGCTCTCCTCTAGGCATCTAGCCAGTTCAGTCACCATCGGAATCATCATCCGATAGACTATATCGTCATCCCCTATTTGCTTAACGATGGTCCGTTTAACAATGGTTTGGGCTTGATCGGCAACCGCTTGAGTGTGGGAAGATATAAGCGCAATACTTTCATCACTTACCGCTTTAACCGGCCTCCCTTTTTTATCGCTGCTGTAATCATAAAACCCTTTGCCATTCTTTTGTCCCAAACGGTTTGCATTGAAAAGAATCGTTGTCGCTGCCGTAAAATCATATTGCATACGTTCAGGAAAACCTTTGGCCATCACCTCCGCACCGTGTACCGCCGTATCAATACCCACAACATCCAACAAATAGGCGGGCCCCATTGGCCATCCCCAGTTTTCCATCACACGATCTATACGCTGAAAATCAACACCGTCACGTACCAACATAAGAAAGGCTGCAAGATATGGGAATAACACTCGGTTCACGAGAAAGCCGGGGCAATCCGCAACAACAACGGCCTTCTTGCCCATTGCGGTAGCATAAGCTACGGTTGTGGCGATGGTCTGATCTGAAGTGCTGCTGCCACGAATCACTTCTACCAATGGCATGGCATGAACAGGGTTGAAAAAGTGCATACCGCAAAAATTTTCTGGCCGTATTAAGGAGTCAGCCAAATGGTCAATTGAAATCGTTGACGTATTTGAGGCAATAATCGTGCTACTGCCTACATGTGACTCAACGTCCGCTAGCACCTTACTTTTAATCACCGGGTTTTCAACCACAGCCTCGATGACAATATCTAATTGATCAAATCCACCGTAATACAGAGTAGGTTCGATTCTATTTAAGACCTCAGCCATTTCTTTAACAGACAAACGACCACGCTCAACTCGCTTAGACAGCAATGCCGTGGCCTCAGACAAACCTAAATCTAACCCAGCCTGCTGAACGTCTTTCATTTTTACAGGGATATTTTTAAGCGCCGACTGATAAGCAATGCCACCACCCATAATACCCGCACCCAGTACAGCTACCTTAGCTGTTACAGATGTATCCTGTGAATGTGATGGACTAGTACTAAATATATTACTCGCACTAGCGACTATGCGCTTAGCTTTTTTAACGATCATTTGATCACTAATAAAAATGCCGGTTAACGCCAGCGCTACTGGCGTTTGCGTCATTTCGATAAAAGCGGCAGATTCAATCTTAAGCGCCTCACTAAAGCCTAAAGCTGATGCTTTTTCGATGACATCAATAGCCGCTAAAGGCGCAGGATAGTGCTTACCTGCCTGCGCTATCACCATGGCTTTAGACGTCATAAACGCCATCGTTTTTTCAATTTTATTATGGCGTAACGGTGTGTTTTTTTGTTCACGACGAGCGCGGTAATCCAACTTACCCTCTATAGCTTGATGCAAAGTAATTAGCGCGGTTTCACGTAGACTATCTACCGAGCAAAGCCCATCTATCACTCCTGCTTTTAGTGCCGCTGGTGCGCGATATTCTTTGCCGCCAGCAATCCATTCAATCGCAGTTTCAATACCCGCTATGCGTGGTAATCGTACCGTCCCCCCCCAACCAGGAATAATGCCCAAGCGGGTTTCAGGCAAACCTATACGCAGGTCATCACTGGCAACACGATAATCACAGGCCAGTGTTAGTTCGCAACCGCCACCTAAGGCAAAACCATTAATGGCAACAACAACGGGAAAAGGTAAATTTGCAATGCGAGTAAAATTGTCATTACTACTGCCTAATAGCGCTGCAATTTTTGCTTTACCAGCAAGAAAAGCCGGTGTAAATTCGGTGATATCCGCTCCAGCGATAAAAGCGGCTTTATCACTGCGAATCAACAAGCCTTTAATTGAGCTGTTTTGCTGAAGTATATCGATGACGGTAGAGAGTTCTGCAACGGTTTTGACATTAAAAATATTTATCGGACTATCGGATAGGCTAAATACTAACTCAACAATTCCGGCCTTATTAATACCCGCACTGATATTATCGCCTGAATACATAGAATTCTCCGGTGAGTGCTTGACATCGTATAGGTGTGCTTATGATTCTATTTATATGAACTACTTATTTTGGCCATTAAGGTTAGCTATATAATTAAGCTATTTAACTGAGCCATTTAACCAAGTCATTTAACTAAGCCGCTCATTAACTACAGCTTAGCTCAGAGTGCGCCCATAATAATGTAAACGATCAGGGAGTCACAAAAGAATGATTAAGGCTCGCAGAATGGGCCCTCTAGCTCAATTGCGAGACCGATTAATCACTAGTATTGCCTTAAAGTCTGTTAAATTTCTAAGGCGATAAGGGTGCCCTGCCTCAACAATAAAACCATCACCGGCGTCAAGATCATCAATTTGGCCACTAATAATAACATTAAGCTTGCCTTGTACAACAAAACCACTGGAGCGCCCTCGGTCAACCAGCATATTCTCACCCGTATCACTATCGGGTTCATACACTTCATAACTTAATTGACTTCTCTCATCGCTTTCATCCCTGAGAAGATGGTAACAATCGACGGTCTTGTCACTACGAGAAAACATCTGGTAACTGCGAAAAAAGCAATCGGCTTTATCATTAAAATCAATAGTAAAAAAATCTTTAATGCTCATTGGAATCCCTTTTAAGAGTTTTTCCAATGAGCTTAATGACGGGCTGACACGCCCTTGCTCTATCATAGAGACGCTACTGTTAGTCACCCCTGCTCGCTTTGCCAGCTCTCGCTGAGATAGGCCATAAATCTTTCTTACTTTTTGTAATCGGACGGCCATTTCATCGCTCATAATTTTTATTACCTTCCCCTACAACATGAATGGGTGGTTAATGCTCGCTCAACTGTCTTGTACATTAAGGAGCGTATGTGAAAAATGCCGATGCCAATAAAACCTACATGTACTGAAGCATGAAAGGTCACATCATATATCAACCATGTCCTTGTAAAGGTTTTCATTAGACAAGTCAATTGGCTGTCCGCAACCTGGCACACTAATCCTTTTATTTGTTAATTCGATCTCATTTTCATCAACCATATTCTTCCCGAAACCATAACGGACACAGTAATTGCCCTGTAATGCTGAGAGGTGATAATGATGTGCAGTTTCCTTAACAGCGGCATTTTTTTCCCTATAACTTGCTATTGCTTGCTGACCATAACGCTTTTCCAACATAAGTAAGGTACGCTGAGGAGAGAGTATACTGGCTGTCGCATTATTGCCGCCAAACCCTTTAGAGTTGAGAAACGCCACTTCTGGCATTTCATCGCAGCGCTTATCGTCCTGCAATATATCCAAATACTCCTGAGCGACATCATCGGCCACCTTATCAAGGGTTTTAATACCCGGAATAACACCGTGTACAAAAACACCCAAGCTACTAATCAATTGATCTCCACTTGCAGGCGCTAACGAATGCCCCACATAAGATTTCACCGCGGCCACTGGCCACTGTTTAATACCAAAAGCATTAGCTACACGATTAAGGATGGTTGATTCTGTGATTCTATTTTGTGGTGTACTAGAACCATGAGCCTGAACAAAGCTACGTTCTGCAATCGCTTTTTCACCTAACAAATTCGTCGCAGATGCCACTGCCTTTGCCAAGGTTAAATAATTACCGGGGCCAGGGGATGAGATTGACTTTTTATAGCCATCTGCGTTGGTGAATACATCCAATACCGCCCCATGAATAGTGGCGCCTAACTCAAGTGCTAATTCATCATCCATCAAAATCACTTGCTGGGTAGACTCTGCCAATGTGAAGCCACAATTATTCCCAAATGGGCGACTAGCTCGACGATAGTCAGGTGATTCAACGCCATCTAAACGACGCAACTTTTCATCGGTTGCCAATGCACTCATCGTCGAATAACCGTCGATAATCTCTGGCGTAATGGGTGCTTCGCTACTCCCTACCATAACAACGCGACGGCGACCTGAACGAATATCCTCCATTCCCATTTGCAGATTATATAAAAAGCTCGCGCACGCACCCGCAACACTACCCGTTGCCCCCATACTGCCCAACACATAGGCATTAATAAAATCGGTTGGCATTGAGCTAAAACCGAAAGCTAACTGCTTGGTCGATACCCGCTCGCCCTTTAAGCGTGACTGCAATAACCCCGCATTACTGTTTTGATCCAACTGACTCATAGCACTGGTTGAATAAACCGCAATCTGATCAGGAGGAAGGCGATCAACAATGGTTTCCCAATTTACCCCCATTGCATTAACGGCGTCCGATGCACCGATAACCGACATCTGCAAACCCCGAGGATGAAAACGGGAAGGATATAAGCTAGCCGGATCAAAACCGTCCGGTAACTGACCAGCCGCCTGAACTGCAGAACGATAAGAGGTCTCTAAAAGGATGTTCGGATCAGGGCGATCTGACTGTGCAGGATTAGCTTGATTGCTCGAAACAGTCTGAATCGTCACGCTCACCGTTGTGCTATTCACCTCTGTCACCTGCCACTCGACGGGAACAGACTGAGGTAATTGTCGCTTTGACAACTCAAAAGTCACACCATGCCCTGATACCTGAGACAAAGAAAGCTTCTGGTGAGTGGGTATTGCATCCACATCGAAGTGTGCTGAGCCTATTTTTCGCACCAAAGTGCCGTCGAAAACCTCTTGGCGATAACGTTTAGCCACCTCAGCAACCGACAACACCTCACCTCCAACATCATGATAACTGCCATCGGCATAGCTAACTTTCCCCATCATTACCGCTAAACCAAGAATAGTTTCTTGCTGTTCAGCCTCAGGCAAAGCGTCTATCACCGTGCGTTGATACGCCTGATGAAAAGAACTTCGACCCGCTGCACTATAACCACCAAAACTAACAATGACAGGTAACCTAGACATACATCTTTCTCACTTCACAAATAACAATAAATAAATTTCTATAAATAACAGTGTAGAAGGTAAAACGCACATGAACGATAACAAAGCAGCCAAATTACATGCAAAAAAAGCCATAAGGCGACATAATGGTGCAATCAATGGGTTTTTAACAAAAAATTGAGCAGGGCCACTCTTTTGACATCTACATCGACCATGAATAAGCCAAGCAGCAAACAAACGAGTATAAAAGTAGTTTTTGTTCTTTCGAAGAATATGCTGTTCACTAGCATGAGCTGGCCAGCAGATATGCTCAACGCGGCCAATAATGCTGCACGTACCCTTTGTCCAGAAAAGCCACGCATAGAATTACTCACTACCGCAGCAGAAAGTGGCGAAATCAACAGCCCCAACCTCCCTTTCGCGCTATCGCCCTCACATCGATTATCCGACATTCAACAAGCAGAGATCATTTACCTACCCGCCTTATGGCGCAACCCCAGGCCCACACTAGCAGCTAGCCATGCATTAACACCGTGGTTACAACATCATTACCAACAAGGAACCATCATCAATGGCGTAGGCACTGGATGCTGTTTTATGGCAGAGGCAGGTTTACTCAACCATAAACCCGCCACCACACACTGGTACTACTTTGATCAATTTCAAAAACGTTACCCTCTAGTAAAGCTCAAAAGGCAGCACTTTATTACCCAAGCGGGAAACCTCTACTGCGCTGCCAGTATTAACTCACTAGCCGATTTAACTATCTACTTTATCCAGCTATTTTTTAATAAAGCAGTAGCACAGCACGTAGAGCGCCACTTCTCCCACGAAGTCCGCCGAGCATACGAAAAAGTCAGTTATTTCGAAGACGGCAATATCAACCATTCAGACGAGGAAGTTTTGCAAGTTCAACTATGGATTAAAAATAATGTCAGTAAACAAATCTCCGTAGACAGCATGGCAACACAATGCAATATGAGCATTCGCAATTTTAGTCGCCGCTTTAAAGAGGCAACGGCAAGAACACCACTACAATATTTACAAGATATTCGAATTGACACCGCTGGTGATTTATTACAATCAAGTAACTTATCTATTGGAGATATAGCCGACAAAGTAGGTTATAGCGATACAAGCCACTTCTCGCGTGTTTTTAGAAAAAAACTGACTATTTCACCTAGTGATTACCGAACAACTGTAAGAGCAAAGCTATTTTATGAAGAAAAAAACACCGATTAACAGTCATTACGTCATATTTTTATGTTCGTTAATAGATTTTTGAGCAATTAAAAAAAATTTTTTTGCTCAAAGTCATTATTAAAAAATAGAAACGGATTTAGTGGGAATTTTTTGAAACATCAGTATTTACGGGGTGTAGAGAAGAGCAGTGTTTAAAAAAACGACACACATCGAGTAATTGACTCAAAATATAAAAAACATCATGCGTAAATCATGCCAAAATTTTCACTTGAAATTCATCATCAATGGGCGGATATTACTTACATGATTTACAAAAACACATATTTACGCACCCCCTCTTTACTTACCTGTCGCTTGGCAGGCAACTCTTTCTCATCAACTTTTTTATCAACCGTTTTATCAATCACTTCATTCATACACAATCCATAATAGGAGATACACTCTATGACAATGGCAAGTAATGTAACCTACCGTGATCTTGATACCTCAGAAGCTCTTAATGCTATCATCAACAAACGCTTACAAAAACTGGGGCGATACTGTAGCGACATTCAGCACAGCCGAGTAGTTCTTGACTCTCCACATAACCACAAACATAAAGGTAAGGAATTTAGAGCAACGGTAGAAATTGATTTAAAAGGCAGCCCAATTACCGTTAGCCAAAATGACACCTCAATTCATGTCGCCGTTAGAGATGCTTTTGATGTTGCCGAACGAAAACTCAAATCGCACACACAACAACTGAAGGCAAAACGACAGCGTAATCGTGAAGACATTACACCAGTAACCAATCAAGAGGACGATTTTGATGAGGTAGGCTAATCCATTAGCTCTCATCCTTTTAGGGCGGCATTTCGCCGCCCTCTCCCTTACGAAACACTCCCCCTCAAAAAATAGTTATTGCTTTAAAAGATGTATTTCCTTTATGACTGTTGTTTATAAATATGTTTTTAAAAATGATTATTTAGCAATCTTCTCATTTATTTAATACTAATAGATAACAATCAAAACTGAACAGGTTTAGCCATATCTAACACTCTTTTACTCGACTCAATATCTATCAAGGGATCTGTTACATAATTCTCAGTGACTTCACTAATTACTCTTAAATGAGGCATCAAAAGATGCTTGTCTTTCGCACTAACATCATAACTGTTGATTACTCGTAGTAGTGCTATTGCTGTCGTATGTAAGCTGTTATTCAGTCTTTAAGCGCTTGGACGACATCGCCTTCATATTTAAATGCCAAAACCTTGTCTTCACCAAACAGTGCTTGGCAATCATTAACAAATCCCTGATAGTTTAAGTGTTGCGAAAACCACTTGATGTCTAACATCTCAGAAAAGGATAAGTCTCTTCCGTAGCAGGGATTACTGTCTACCCTAGGGTTACGCATACATTGCTTGTAAAAATCTTCGATAAATGCCAGCGGCTCACGAAACCATACCCATATCTCAGTATCAAAGAGGATCCTTAGCTCACTCAACAGAGCGGTAGACTCCTCAGGAAAATCCCACCAATAATTATAAATACCTTCCGATGACAGAATAATCGTATGAGTATCTTCCGTAATCTGGGCGATGATATTCTTGAAATTTTCTAAAAAGTATTCAATATGAGTAGTGACTAAGTTTTTTTCAACCCATTGATGCTTGGGTGCGTGAGGATTCTTAATTCCATCAATATTATGCGGATAAAGAATTCCCTTGCCTCTCAGCTTTCTTTGATTTTTATCCAGATAGCTTTGTATACTAGTTGTACCCGTTTTAGGTGTGCCCGCATGGATGATTAACTTTAATGGTTTGCCGTTGACGTCTACGAATGGTTTTAATAGTTCGGTCAATTCATGAGTAAAAAAAATACTAGAGGATTTCATTATGAGGTTTATATTTCTCTTCATTACATAGAATAAAAGGTGAGTTGCAAGATTATTAACGTGTTACTGAGCGGACATAAATAAAAAGTTGCAGCAAGAGTAAGCTTATTATGTAAACGACAATAGAACAAGACGTTAACGTGGCATTAATGCCAGCCAATCACAGCTCGATTACTTTTATGCACCTACTTGATATCTATTTGACTTTATCTAAATGCATCGACCAGGAAATCTAGAATTAGACCAATGACAGCACAAAATCATTGTCATTTTGAATTGTCTTTAATTAATAGAATTAACTATCCATTAAAGTGGTGATACTTCAGATGCCGAAACAACGCGTAGGCAGTCCGGTGGAAGCTGCGTTTTTTGCGGCTGGAACGAAATTGAACAACTTGTTGAATGGAAGCCGCTATGCGAAAAATTCAGAAATATGATTCTTCAACAATAATTCCTCTATTTACTCAACCCCGAGCTGCAGTTGTAGTGGTCAACCTTTTTTGGCCATCGCGCCTGCAACCAGCTCCAAGATCAAACCACCGAGCAGTGGCTGGCACGCCAACAGCGCAAACTGTTGCCAGTAAACTAATTTATAGTGACGTTCGCCTAAAATCGCCTACTGGTGGTACGCTACCGCGTCAACTCAGAAAGCTGGCCAAAAACTACCAAGACATCATCTACCCGCTGCTGTTCAAAACGGCGGTCGGCACACTCAAGGCCTGCAGTTTTAATGACAAAAACCTGAGCGAAGAGCTAGCAATGACCGCCATACTACACACCTCACACCTACACGCGTCGACTTGACTATCACCCTCACGTCAATATCGTGGTGCCCGGTGGCGGCATCAATACCCAACGCACCGAATGGCGCAAAGTCAAAGGCAACTATCTTTTTAACGGCTTCATGCTCGCCGCTGCCTTTCGCGGTGCCATGCTGAAGGCCATTGAACTGTCGTTATTGTGGGTGCTCTCTACCCCCCCCCCAAAAAAAAAGTGGGTGGTCAATTACACGAAAGTCGGACGTAGACGTCTAGCCCTAAAATATCTATCTCGCTACCTGTATCGCGTTGTCATTAGCACTAAAAACATTGTGTCCGATGACGGCACCTATGTGACGTTTTGTTACACCGACAGCAAAAGCAACACGATAAAAGCCAAATGTGTGCTCGGTGAAGAGTTTATGGATTTTCTGCTGTAGCAGACGTTACCAAAAGGCTTTAGGCGTTCACGCGATTATGGTTTTTACACGGCAATGCGAAACGGATCTTAAACATCGTACAGTGGGCATTGCAGACAGAAGTGCCAATACAAGCACTCGTCGGACGCAAAAAAATGGTCTGTAATAAATGCCGACAGTCAATGGAGTTTATGCACTTTATTCCGGAGCAGATTAAGCTAAAGCCGGGGTAACTCCACCGTAATGAAATCCATGCACCCAATGCGGAGGGATTAAAAAGCCAATGTAAATAGACTGTACATTTATCGTCTAGACTGGCGAGGTCTTCGCTCGTCTTAAAAAACTCGCGACGTTGGAAAATTCTGTGATTGCCTTAAGAAAAAATTTATTTATTGACTATAAATAAGCGCTAGCGTTGAGAACGGGCTCGTTCAACAAGTGGATAGGTCGCGGCTATCGCGCGACATATCCTTATTTGTTAGGCAA
>JBLHVA010000025.1:0-13134 GCA_047630005.1 Candidatus Endobugula sp.
TTCACACTTTTTTCATCAATTAGAGGAACCCCCTGTGTCAGACATAAGGGGATATGATGGCGCAGAATAAGCATTAACCTTGCGCGTACGGATAAACCCGTTTTCCCTCAATGATTGCATAAAAAAACATAAACCAGCTTTTTGATAGCGAATCCCCTATAATGCCAATTTTTCGCTGTAGAGACATACCATGAACTTTTCATCTTTAGATTTCGCACCCGAAATACAACAAGCAATCACTGAGTGTGGCTACAAAGAGATGACTCCCATCCAAGAGCAAGCCATTGTGCCCGCGCGGCGCGGGAGAGATGTATTGGCTTGCGCGCAAACTGGCACTGGTAAAACCGCCGCATTTGCACTGCCTATATTGCAGCAGATGATCGACAAGCCGAAGAAGACGGAAGAGGTAAACACACCTCGGGCGCTTATTTTAACGCCCACCCGCGAGCTAGCTGAACAACTAGCAAATACGATTGGTGCTTATGCTAAACACCTACCCTTCACTATTGTTGCTGCTTATGGCGGTGTTAAAATATCAAAACAGGCCGCTAAATTTAACGCAGGTGTCGATATTTTAATCGCGACACCTGGCCGCTTACTTGAACTTGTCACCCAGTGCCATACGCATTTAGCCAATGTAGAATTTGTTGTGCTAGATGAAGCAGATCGAATGCTAGATATGGGTTTTGTCAGTGATGTTCAAACATTATTAAAAGGCACAGCAAAAAACAGGCAGTGCCTACTGTTTTCGGCAACCTTGTCAGCTGGTGTTAACGAGTTATCTCACAAACTATTAAAAAATCATCAAGAAATACGGGTGACTAAGGCAAACTCCACCGCTGACACTATCGAGCATATTGTTTACCCTATCGAAGAAAAGCGAAAGATTGCGTTATTTAACGAATTGCTGGAAGAATACAATTGGTATCAAGTATTAGTGTTTACCAGTACTAAAGAACAGGCAGATAGCTTACTGGCAAGCTTAAAAGAGAAGAAAATACCTGCCGCCATATGCCACGGCGACAAAACACAAGGGGCGCGGCGACGTGCCTTGGCTGATTTTAAATCTGCTAAGATACAGGTATTAATTGCCACCGAAGTAGCGGCACGGGGCTTAGATATTCAAGGACTAGAGTACGTTGTTAATTATAATCTACCGTTCTTAGCGGAAGACTATGTACACCGTATTGGGCGTGCAGGTAGAGCTGGCAATAAAGGTTATGCCATATCACTCGTGAGTCGTGAAGAAGAACGCAACCTAGATGCTATTCAGCGATTAATCGGTCAAAAAGTGAAACGCATTAACCGAGCGGGTTATGAGGTACAGCAGCGCAGAGCACTAGTAGAGAAGATTGAAACAGAAAAACGTACTGGGCGAAAAAATAGATCATCTCAAACCATCATTAAAAAAGGCGCTAAATAGCGCCTTTTGGTTTTACTGCGTACTCAACTATCCTACATTTCGTAGCAAGCATCGACCAATTTACCGATGCTAACATCGCTAACAATCTTGTAAGCCGATAATGCATCTTCTATCGTTTTTCTGTCTTCTTCTGTAGCTGAACCATAACGATCGCCAGAAGTCACAAAACCTTCAAACAGCTCTTCGTTGCCATCAAGGCTAACAAATAAGTTGTGGTCTTCTACTTGACCAGCAAAGTTATCAAAAAACTGCCCATAATCTGCTTCTTCAGTAAGATCGATTTTACAAGAAAACTCGAAGCCAAGAATGGCGTATTCATCAAGGTATAATTTTTTACGTAGGCGGTTGCTGCGCTTAATCGGTGTGGTCATATGTGGCTACTCGTCGAAGACTATCAATAGTTGGATTTGCAAGCGCGCATGGTAACAGAAAAAACTGAGGGAAAACTGGGGTCAGATCAATATTTTTATTAGCTGCCAGCCAAATAGAAGTATATGCTTCATAAAAAGTTGATCTGACCCCAGTTTTTCATCATTGTTGATTATAAGAATATAATGAAACGGTATGAGCGATAACCCAATTAGCGCTACGCTAGCCTTTCAATTCTTCACGCCTAGCCTTATATTGCTTTCCATCAATTGATGACTTTATTATTGAGAATTTGAGACCGAGAACCTTATGACTGACACCCTTGATTTTGCCAGTATCAACCAGCAATTACGTGAAAAACATCCTGTAGAGATTATTCGTTGGGCCTTATCACTAGAGAAGAAGACTATTGTCACCACCAATTTTGGTCCTCACGAAGCGGCTATTTTACATATGACGGCAGAACAGGATAGCAAAATGCCCGTTATTTGCGTGGATCATGGTTATAACACCGAAGCCACCTATCGCTTTGCCGAAGATCTTATTCAGCGCTTATCACTTGATATGCACTATTACACACCCAAAGTCACCGCTAAGCGTAGAGCCACCGTGTATGGTGGCATTCCTAGCATCGATGACGAAGCTGCACACGATGAATTTACTCGTGAAGTGAAGCTAGAGCCATTTGGTCGTGCGATGAGCGAGTTTGCACCCGAAGTGTGGCTAACCGCTATTCGTAAAGAACAAACACCGTTTAGAGATTCGCTTGATATCGTGACTCAAGATATCACTACAGGGCTTATTAAAGTCGCGCCGCTGTTCTATTGGACGGAACTAGACCTAGAAGAATACCTAGTAGAACACGAGCTACCTATCGAAGAAAATTACAACGATCCGACGAAAGTACTTAAAGATCGTGAATGTGGATTACACGTAGGGAAAGCGTAACTTACAAAATATAAAACTAAAAAGGCCAGTAAATTCAATTAACTGGCCTTTTTTATGGATGTAATTTCTAGATTTTTATAGGTTTAGATTTCCGCTAGCAACCAATACCTAATAATATTTTTACGCTTTTAACACTGCGCCCCATAAAAACACGCTGAACGATTATTACCGCGCTGAACAACATGGCAAGGGAGGCCTGCAATATACATCCTTTTCTTTCTTGGCATAAACATTCCTTGTTTATCGTTTTATTTTACTTATAGCTTGTCAAAAAATAGCGGGGATATCAATGTTAATACTGTTGATTAAAATTTAATCCCTCCGTCACCTTTATCCTGAGATGTAAAGTTACTGTTAAACATTGATATCACAGGATGTACGCAGGCTCACGCATCGTCACAAACTCTTCTGCAGCAGTTGGGTGAATGCCAATAGTACTGTCAAAGTCGGCTTTAGTAGCTCCGGCTTTCATAGCTATCGCTATTCCTTGAACAATCTCACCTGCATCTGCACCGACCATATGACAGCCCACTACTCTATCGCTTGCTTGATCAACCAGCAGCTTCATAAAGGTTCGCTCATCTAAACCACTCAGCGTGTGCTTCATATGCTTAAACTCAGACTTATACACTGCAACCGAACCATACTTCTCTTTCGCCTGAGCTTCGGTATACCCTACCGTGCCTATATTCGGCTGACAAAATACCGCGGTAGCGATGAAGTCATAATCCACTTTGTGGTCTTTTTTATCAGAATAAAGATTACGCGCCAAAGCCATACCTTCGGCTAAAGCAACTGGCGTTAGCTGCATACGATCAATCACATCGCCTACCGCGTAAATAGAAGGCTCCGCTGTTTGAAAGTCATCATTGACGACAATGCTGCCCTTAGCGGTTAGTTCGACAGCGGTATTGTCTAAGCCGAGGTTTTCCGTCTTAGGTTTACGGCCAGTCGCATACATAACCGCATCCACTTCGAGTGTCGAACCATCGGTCAAGCCTACTAACAAACTGCCATCGGCTTGCTTTTCGATACCGGTCACATTGGTATTAAACTGCAGGTCGATGCCCTTTTTACGCATTTCGCTGGCAGTAAATTCGCGGATATCGTCATCAAAACCGCGTAAAAACATGTCACCACGATAAAGTAAGTGGGTTTCGCTGCCAAAGCCTTGAAAAATGCCTGCAAATTCTACGGCGATGTAACCACCACCCACAACAATCACGCGCTTAGGGAATTCGTCTAAATAAAACACTTCGTTCGAGCTAATAATATGCTCTTTACCCGCGATGTCGGGCACCATAGGCCAGCCGCCCACGGCTACCAAAATACGCTCTGCGGTATAATTTTTGCCATCGACAGCTACCGTATGAGCATCAACGATTGTGCCGCGGCCATGAATAATTTCAACGCCGGCATTTTTGAGCATATTGTCGTAAATGCCGTTTAAGCGTTCGATCTCTTTGGTTTTATTATCACGTAACGTAGGCCAATCGAAATGGCTTTCGCCTACCGTCCAACCAAAACCTGCTGCTGCTTCAAATTCTTCCGCGAAGTGAGAGCCATAGACGAATAGCTTTTTAGGTACACAACCTACATTGACACAAGTGCCACCAAGATAAAGATCTTCGGCAACCGCTACTTTTGCCCCTAAACCCGCCGCAATACGGCTGGCACGTACACCGCCAGAACCGGCACCGATAACAAACAAATCATAATCGTAAGACATTATTGACTCTCTAGTATGAAAAACAATGGATATTAAGACGCTCTGACACTATTTTTGCTAATAGTTTCAAAAAGGCTTCGAAAGAGCATCAGAATATTTATAAGGCTGCATCATACCCGCTGTGTTTTTAAAAACACAATAAAAGGAGTTAATGGCGCTAATAGGTATCTGTAAATAACCGAGACGACGCTTAAATCATCAACAATCACTCATAAATCTGCCTGATCCGCAATAATGAAGGTATAAGCAAGGGCTGTAATCACTGCCTTATGACGAGGAAACAACTAGCCTAAAATTTATTAGGCAAAGAATAATTCCCTTTAGATATTTTATTAAGTCTACCCTGCTTTACTAATTTTGATAATGACCGATAGACTACCTCATGGCTTAAGCCTATTTCGATTGCAAAAGATTTAATATTATTTTTCATTAAGCCATCTAAAAAAGCATTATAAACTCGATCATTGGCATTTCGCATCGACATCAATTCTATTTTACGCCGACCATTCATCACTTGTGATGCAAAAAGTTGCGTTAACGAAGTGGCAAATGCAATATCACTTTCAAATAAATGGAGTAGACTCGATTTTGTTAATTCAACAATATCGGTTACTGCTATTGCTTGCGCATCGCAATGATAGTGAGGAACAAAAAGAGAAGCTTCGGCAAACATTTCACTTGCTCTAGCGGTATGCATAATCACGCTATCACCTGTGGAGGTATAACGGCATAATTCTACAGCGCCATTCACAATAAAAAACATTCCTCTTGTCGGCTCCCCTTCACGGAAAACAATATCGCCCTTAGATAAGGTACGACGTTTAGTTTGATGTTTTTGTAATTGATCAAAAGGTACAGGTAACATATAAAACCTCAGATATGATTTAGATCATATTGATGATGATATTTAAAAGATACACTTTAAACAATAGCCCACTCTTCTCCTGGAGAATCATCATGCGTACTGTTTCTATTCTAGTTATATCAGTATTTTTTATTTTTACCACTTACGTTGCCACGGCACAAAACTCATCACACGGCATTCATAATAAAAAAGGTAACCACTTTAACCTCGGTATTACGCTGAAAACAGTGCCCTTAGAAACAGGGCAAGATGCTTTTTCCGCAATAGCAGAAATAGTCGACTTACTAACGTTAAACCCAAATACTAATTGGTTTAATGTTGACATAGATGCTTTACGAGAACATCTAGTGGATATGAACCAGTTAACGCTTAATGCTAAAGCGAGTAAAAAATTAGAGGGGAATAAAGTCGTTTTTACTGTTACTGGCGAAGGGGCAACATTAAAAGCGATAAACCGTATGGTTCCAGCCCATGCTCTTCAGTTATCGGTATCCACTAACTGGAAAGCCGACACACAATTAAATACCAATGGCGTTACCTTAACGATCAACAGCGAAGACAGCACAGAGATAAATAAGATATTTGCACTAGGCTTTTTTGGCGTAATGGCTACGGGGAATCACCATCAAGAACACCACTATCAAATGGCTAAAGGTGATAGCCATTCACATTAAAATATCGCTGATGATCATAAAAACACATTATACCTATGTTGAACGCACTCTTTTTAGTCGTGGTGTTACATTGTTTATTGGCGAGATGAATTTTCAATCGTTAGCCAGCGCTCGTAAATAGCATCTGACCAATAGGACTGAAAATGAGCGATAACGTCAATAATCTCTGTTTCACTTAGCACATCTTTGAACGCTGGCATTTGACCACCTACTGGGGCACCGCCAAGATAAATAGTGCGGCCTAATACACTTAATGGGTGATGCCATGCATGAGCCGAACCATTTAAGGGTGGCGGTGGATAAGCGCCGTTGGCATCTGGCGTTTTCCAATCGGCTGTAGCCTCTGCATTTTTGCCGTGACAAGCAACACAATCACTTGTAAACACTACCTGTCCTCTATCGGCTTGCTCAGAAAAATACCAACGGTTAGTGACTGGCTTTGGCGTTAATGTGATTTTTGCAAGAGGTAATATAGTGTCGCTTTCCTGATAAGTAACATCAGCGGCTTCGCTGTTCTCGTGAGATTTTTGGTGCTTGTCATCGCTACACGCTAAAAGGCCGAGACATATCGCGGTGATAAAAAGTGTTTTTATTGGTTTCATTACTGTTCTCGATGACGTTAACTCTAAAATGATGACGACTACTGGCTGATTAACTTAGGGAGTCTTTGAACAAGCTGGAATTAGAGATTACTTAGCATCCAAATACCCATGGCAACCATGGCAATATTCTCTGTTAAAGAAACAAATCCCAAAGGTACATTGCTATTACCGCCTACGCAGGCGCATTTTAATTCGCGACGATCAATGTAGACCGCTTTAATGACGGACACAGCCCCTACCCCACCAATCAATAATGCGACGGGCGAGACAATTAAAGGCGGCAGCGATGCCAACATACCTATACCCACAAAGGCTTCTGCGAATGGATAAATGTATGCGTACCTTACAACACGCATGCCTAATAAATCATAAGTAATGAATTGATTAGAAAACGCGTCTAAATCCCTTAGCTTTTGAATCGCTAGCACGCACATAGCAATGGCAACAAACCATGTAATAACATTGAAACTAAACAAACTATTTAGAAAGTGATAATGAAGCCCTAGCGCCATCAAAAAGCTCACAGCAAAAATAGCGATAATAGGTTGATAAGTCACTTTATTCTTGTCGGGTATTGATAATCCAAGATGCTGTCGTAAATCATCATAGCCACCAATACGTCTGCCATTAATAAAAACTTGTGGCGTAGTGTTAATGTCATGTAGCGCTTTAAACTCGTCGGTTTCTTCTCGTGAACGAAGTAAATGGTCATCTACGTCAAAACCTTTACGTCTTAACAAGTCTTTTGCTTTTAAACCGAACGGACAAAGGTGTTTATCATTGGCCATTCGGTATAGGGTTGCTGTTTTTGACATGATGTTGATTTTAACTCCTAAAAACGTGTGAATATTCACCGAGATTCGTATATCGAGATTTTATAATATCGATATACCTTATTGTCTTGCGGTAATGATTTGATATTGTGCAGGTGTAAGTTCGGGTAGCTTTTGTAAAAAAGCGACCATTGCCCAGATACGATCATCATCGTGTGTTGGACCAAAAGCGGCCATGCCCGACGCCATAATACCGTGCTTAATCACCCAGAATTGTTGTCGAGCGATCACCTTAGAATCGTTATGTGAGCCTTCGCCGTGATCATGGTCATGCTGATCTGCCGTTAAGGTTAAATTGGGTGGTGATGGATACAAGCCTAACGTCATATCATTATCTGTTTGCCCCGGTGTTAAGTGGCAGCCTGCACACATATCGTTATAGTCTGCGCCACCGGATAACAAGAGTTGAGAGTCTTGCAATGGTGGAACATCAATATCTTTTGCTGCCCGAGCAATAGATTTTGTACGCAAGGTTTCTAACACCCAAAAAGTCAGTGCATTGTGTTTGTTATCCACACCTATAGGATAGATACCTGAATATATAAAGCCGATAGCAAATACCATTGCAATCAGTAAGCTGATGAAAATATGTTTAAGATAAACTTTCATTATTATTGGCCTTTTTTTGTTGTGTGTTCTCAGGCAGTGCAATGTTTTTTTCATCGCCCATTGCTTGCTTAAACCCTTTGAGTGCGCTGCCTAAATCATTACCCATACCGGTTAATTTTTTTGTGCCGAATAATACAATAACAATGGCGAGCACAATCAGTAATTGCCAAAGACTAATGCCTGCAATTCCCATACTATTTTCTCCTTATCCTTCTCTTAACCCGATGAATAAAAATTCAACAAAAAAACCGGGTCGCAAAGTGGGGAGAATCCCCTACTCTATTATCCTATTGAAAAATGGTTTTGTTGAGCAATTGCTCAGTGGGATTTTTTCATGTCGCCATGATGACCACTGTCTTCGTGTTTATCTGTTTTGGTCTCGTGATGCTCCGCCACCTCTTCGGGTGCATTATCGCCGTGATGGTCGCTCGCCATACATTGTTTCATCATGGCTTGCGTAATAGGGTCATTCATATCCATTGTAGAGTGATCCATATCTTTCATCGCTTCACATTTTGGTTTTTCTGCATTTTTCTTTTTATGCAGTTCAGGTGCATGAGCATAAACGTTACTAGCCAGTAAAATGCTGCTGGTTAGGATAGTTAATGCAGTAAGAGTTGATTTTTTAATGGCTGTTTTTAAAAAATATTTCATTGTTTTTTCCTAATAATATAATGATTTTTGAATAATGTGGTTTTCATCAGCATGATGTAAACGTTTTATTGACAACTATGATTTAAAGCTTGATTTTAAAACCATGCTTTAATACCAATAACAAATTGAGTGTCTTCCGTGTTTTCGCCATCTTGTCTCGCTAAGCGCTTGGTTTCACCGTGTTTGGCTTCCCAGTTAACCCCTATGTAGGGGGCAAATTCACGACGAATTTCGTAAGCCAAACGTAAACCGATTTCTGAGCTAGCCAGACCAGATCCTGTTTCGGTCTCTAGATCGGTTTGACCAAAAAAGTTAAGTTCTACTTCGGGAATTAAGACTAGGCGCTGGGTAATCATTTGCTCGTACTCCGCCTCAAAACGAAATGCACTGCGCCCTGACTCCCCTATAAATAAGGCAGTATCGATCTCAACGTAATAAGGTGATACACCTTGAAAACCGATAACAGCCCAGTTGCGTTCTGGTTGAGGATCAAAATCTCGCTTGACACCGATTTGAAAATCCCAAAAAGGTGCGACTGCTCTACCATATAACAACTGTAGCTCCGCTTTTTCGTTAGTACCGCCAACACGTTCTACCTCGGTTTTCAGCCACAATTTATTAAGATCGTAACCTAGCCACGCTTGTGCTTCTAGTACATCGGGGTCTTCGTCACCGCTACGGGTTTCGAGCTGATCAATGGTGACCATAAACAATAAGGGATCGTCTTTTGCACCGGCAAAAACCGATTGCCCGCTGGTGATTAATGCGGCTGCTAACAAGCCTGAAGTGAATAAAGTTGATGGTTTTTTCATGCTGTCTTTTATATATTGATTGATGAGTGTTTTCATTAGCTTATCCATACCTCGCGCATCATACCGGGCATGTGGTAGAGCAAATGGCAGTGATAGGCCCATTTACCTTTGGCATCGGCGGTGACTAAATAACTCACACTAGAGCCAGGATGAACCATGATAGTATGTTTACGGGGAATGTAGTTGGGTTCACCGGTTTCAAGCTCACTCCACACACCATGTAAGTGAATGGGATGTGTCATCATCGTATCGTTGACCAATACAATTCGCACACGCTCGCCGTATTTCAACGCTAATGGTTCTGCGTCGGCAAAGTTAATGCCATTGAATGACCACATATAGCGACTCATATTGCCGGTTAAATGCAGCTGAATTTCGCGCTCTGGCTCACGGGTATCGATGGTCGGTGTGAGGTTACGAATATCGGCATAGGTTAATACTTTACGACCATAACGTTGCTGGTGATCACGCAGCCCCACGCCGGGGTCACTAATGCCGTTTTGCATGATTTCTGCCCGCATATCCACGTGAGGGCCAAACTCGGTTTTAGCATGAACGACCTCGCTATTAGTGCCGTAGCCTGCCTTGCCTAGACTGCTACCACCATGATTCATACTATGATCCATCTTGCTGTGGTCTATCTTGCCTGTACCGCTATGCATCGTGCTGTGATCCATTTTTTTCATATTGTCATGGTTCATCTCGCCGTGGTTCATTTGGCTATGATCCATGGTGCTGTTATTTATAGGTTTGTGGTTCATCGTCTCGTGATTCATAGCTTCGTGATTCATCGTCTCGTGATTCATGCCGCTATGATCCATCGTACTGTGATCCATTCCCGCTTGAGGCATAGAATCCGAGCTAGCTTGCGCGCCATGGTCCATTTTACTGTGGTCCATTACCGCAGCTGTGCCAGCGGCAGCCATACCACTATGCCCAGCATGCGCGCCATGATCCATGCCTACCATCGACATACCCATATCACCATGACCTAAGGTTGGCGCATAATCCATGGCCGGAATGTCGGCTTCTAGCGATACATCTGAAGTCAGTACGCCACGGGTAAACCCTGTACGGTCAATACTTTGAGCAAAAATAGTATAAGCACTATCGCCATCAGGCTCGACGATCACATCATAGGTTTCAGCGACAGCAATACGAAATTCGTCAATACTCACGGGTTCTATATTTTGTCCATCACTCGCCACAACGGTCATTTTTAAGCCCGGAATGCGCACATCAAAAATAGTCATCGCCGCTGCATTCACAAAACGTAAGCGAACTTTTTCACCTTTTTTAAACAGGGCTTTCCAGCCATCGTCAGGTGTCATGCCGTTCATTAAGAAGGTATAAGTCTCACCAGTGACATCGGCAATATCGGTTTCACTCATGCGCATTTGGTTCCACATGCTGCGTTCATTCCATGTGTTGCCCACGCCCTTTTCTTTAATATCCCGCCATAGATCGCCTGCGGTGCGTTCACGGCGATTGTAGTAATGGCTCATTTTTTTGAGTTTGGCATAAATATTTTCAGGCGTTTCGTCGCTCCAATCAGATAACACCACAACATGATCGCGATCATAAGCTACCGGGTCAGATTCTTTAGGGTCGATCACAATCGCACCGTAAACTCCGGTTTGCTCCTGAAATCCCGAGTGGCTGTGATACCAATAGGTGCCACTTTGATTCACCTCAAATTGGTATTCATAGGTATCGCCGGGCTTAATACCAGCGAAACTCAGCCCTGGCACGCCATCCATATTGGACGGTAGAATCAGCCCATGCCAATGAATAGAGCTGTCATGAGCGAGGTTATTTTTCACTCGCAATGTCACTGTCTCGCCCTCTTTCCAGCGCAAAGTGGGCGCTGGTAGCGAGCCGTTAACGGTTGTGGCGGTTTTTGTCTTACCGGTCATATTCACGGTTTGATAGCCAATACTGAGATCGAATTGCTTACCTCTTAATACGTGTGGTGGCAAGCGTTTAACGTCGCTACTGCTTAGCGCATTACCCAGTGACAGGCTGGAATGCAAACCAAGCCCCAAAGCCGCCGTGCCCATTGCCATGCCCGTCACAAAACGACGACGTGAAAGCCCTGGAGACGTTAACGTGGGAGATGTGAGTATGGTTGATGGGTGTTTTGTCTTCATTATTTTTTCTCCACATAAATCGTATTACTGGCTGAGACAGTGGCATACGGTGTGCTACTGCCGTCTTGATTTAGCTGTACAACCTGATAAGCACGAAAGGATCTATCAGTATCCATACCAGGGCTGCCCATAGGCATACCTGCAACCGCTAACCCAGCCGCATTAACAGGCTTGCTAGCCAGAAAATGCTGGATAACATCGGCGGGGATATGCCCTTCAAACACATAATCTTGCAATGTGGCGGTATGACACGCTTGATAAGCAGGTGCTACGCCTAAAGTTTGCTTAATCGCGTTGAGGTTTTTAGGATGCTGAACGGTTGAACTAAACCCCGCTTCCGTCATGTGATCTACCCACGCACCGCAACAACCGCAAGTTGGACTTTTATACACCACCATTGGTTCTGATGTTGTTATTGCGGATTTTGCCGTTGTTTCTGCATTGACCGTTGGTACATAGGTAATTACATAGATAGCTACATAGGTGAATAACAGCGCTACCATTGTGGCCACTTGCCATAGTTGGCTAGCGCTATTAGGTAATGTGGCTATATGTGTGGCTACTTGAGATGATGTAGGTGTTAGGTGTATAGGTGCTTGAGATTCAGGTGCTTGAGATTCAGGTGCTTGAGATTCTGGAACTCGGTGTATAGGTGCTCGCATAGTGACTCCTAAAATCTATGGATGAGATTTTGCTTAAATAATTAAAAACAGAGTGATTTGAGGATAGAAAAACGACTTTTGCGGCTAATAGCCAACTAACAGACGGATTTACCCTACGTTACGCGAGAATGGGGGGGCGGTAGAGTGTACTGAGAAAGGTATTGATAGGTGGATCAATAAATTGAGCATCAAATATTGAATGGGCTTCTTGTATAAGGCCAGCTAGATGATGAGAAATAAGTGAAGGTTGGCAGGTGGCACTACCGTGGTCACACATCATTGACGTGTCTGACGATGAAGTATCGCTATCGCTAGGCATAATGTGCCCTATATGTGCAATGTCCGAGAAACAATCATTTTGGCCATCGCTCACGCAATCGACATTCGTATGAGGCACTGCCCATACGGCTGCGAACAATTGTTGACTAAAAAGCCATATCAACAAAAATGTAGTGAACTGTCGTTTTTTCATTGAGCTAATATAGCACCTGTTGCGTTGCTTTTATTAAATGACACTTCTATTAAGTTCTTGTATTAAGTTCTTCTATTAAGTTCTTCTATTAAGTTACGTTTTTTCATTGTAGGTATTAAACACCTAGAGTCAACTCCAGAGTCAAGAAAGAACTGATTTTTTTCAAATTCTTTTAAAATCGGGCAGTTGGATTATGTGCTGTTTTTTTAGCAGCATTGTTCATGATAACGCAGGGTATCAACAGATACATTAAGCATACTATCCGTGGCCTTTTGGGATACTTTCTCCTAAAACCCTTATATTGACCATGTCTTGTGTGATTGTGACTATAA
>JBLHVA010000026.1:0-12778 GCA_047630005.1 Candidatus Endobugula sp.
GGCTCTTTTTGCGGCAACAAAGCCTTCGATACCCGTGTCATCTAAGCGTACGCCAATACCTTGGTTGGTGAGTAAGCTAACGGTGCCGTTGAAGCTATTGCCGATTTTGCTATTCATATAATCACAAATCAACCATTTTTCCATGAACATTGATGCATTACGGCTTTCTTTAACATTTTCTTGCATTTGTTGTAGTTGTTGCGCATTTAATGCTGCTAGAGATTGTTTGGTGAGTATTTGATAAATAGAGCGTTGGTTGTACAAATCTTGATAGCGGCGTATGGGTGATGTGACGGTAGCGTAATGCGCAAAGCCTAAACCAAAATGCGGTTTTGCTTCGGTGCTTAGCTGGCTCGCTTCAAGAAAACGTTGCTGAATAGATAGCAATGTTTTTGCGTCGTCATGCCGTTGTAAGGTTTTGATCGTCTGAATATAGCTATCGATTTCTTGAGTTTTATTAATTTCGGTTTGTGTCTTTTCTGATAGCAACAACTCTATGTCTTGACGACGCTCTTCACGGTAGCCCCGGTGATGTACAAATAAACCCGCATTGTGTTGCGCTAAGAAGTCACCTGCACAACGGTTGGTGAGTAGCATGGCTTCTTCGACTATGCTATGCGCGCAATTTTTTTCGATTTTTTCGATTTTTTCTAACTTACCTTTATTGTTTAGGTATAGCGCGAAATCCGGTCTATTTCCGATCACAATATGATGGGTTTCTCGATAATCGAGCAGTACTTTTGCACATGCTTGTAATTGTTCTAACGCAGCTTTATGTTTGGCAGGGTCAGATAAGGTCGGATTAAGTTTGTATTCTTGGCCATTTAATAATGCGGCAACCTGCACATAACTGAGCTTGGCATGAGATTTAATAATGGCAGGAACAAAAGAAAAGTCGTTTATTTTACCTGTAGCATCTATTTGACACTGAAAAACGAGGCTCTTTCTTTCTTCGCCTACTTTTAGAGAGAAGCGTTCTATAGAGAGTTCTTCTGGGAACATAGTGAGTGGCTTGTCTGCAAAGTAAGTGGTTTGAGTGCGTTTTTTAGCGGCTTTGTCCAGTAAACTATTAAAACTGATATCAATACTTGGGCCTGCAATAGCGACCGATAGTGTCCAACCATTATCTGTGGACGTGATGGCTAGAGCATCATCCATATCTCGTGTGGCAGCCGAATCGATGGTGACAAAATCGACATCCCGTAAATCTTTCAACTCTACGGCATCTTGCTCCGGTGTTGTTTCTGATGCTTGTACTTGTAATGGTTGTGCGATGAGTGCTTTCGCTGCGTCGTTTACATCATTGCTAAATTCGTTTTCCAAGCGGTGTTTACATATTGAGTAAAGCTTTTCGATAAATGGTGTGTTCTCATCACCGACATTTTGCGTGATTTTGGCTTGGGCTCGGCCATCTTTAAAGGGGTGTTGAGTGACTTTGGCTGTAATATAACAACCTTCCGTACACTTCATACGTAGCTTAGGTGGAATGAAAATCCAGCGGTCGAAATTAGGCATGTCGGTGGCGATAAAGTGGCCTTTGCCACGAACCCGATAACGGCCCGATAAAAATGTTACAGACGATTCAAGCAGTTTTTCTAGTTTTGCTTCGAATTGTTCTTTTTTATTTTGTGTAATCTCTACTTCTACACGATCACCTGGGAATACGCGCTCCATCTGGTCTGGATTGAGATACGCATCTCGACCATCATCAAGCACGACAAAACCAAATTTTCCTGTAGTGGCGCGTATAATACCCTGAGCAATGTCTCTGCTAGAGCGAATGTTTTGTTTTAACTGGGTAAGTTTAGAAAGCTGATCATTAGAAAACATAGATGATGTGGTGTCTTTAAGTGTGTAAATAGGCGTTAAGAAGGGCGACAGTTTACAGTGAAATAGGCTATATAAAAACCGCTATCTACTCGCTTATTAATGTTAATTAAAGGATGGCGAGTGATATTAGATGATAGTTAGGAAGATAGCTAAATGACGGCTGAAGAGTCTGATTTAAAAGGCTTTAAGTGGTATATCGCCTATGTGAATACCACTTTAAGCGTGTTAACAGTTTGTAGAGGCTTTTAATTGATTGATCTCATTACTTGGGTATTCAATTAAGTAGCGTGTGGGCCAATATTTACCCGTAATCCATAGCCCTTTTTCTAACGCGTCATAAGCAATCCCATTCAGCACATTTCGATTGTCAGGTTTTACTGTGTTCTCGCGAAGTTGGGAGAGATTCATTTTAGCAAGCAAGCAGCCATTTCTGCTGTTAATGGCATAGATATCATCTTTCTTCCAGTCATTTGCCCAAATTACTCCATCAACATATTCCAGTTCATTTAACTGTAATGGTAGTGAAATAGTAATACGTCGGGCGATTGTAAAATCGGTTGCATGACGAAATGACAGGCTTGCACTGCCATCACTCATGATGAGTTGGGAGTGGTTATGCGTCAGCCCCCAACCCTCTCCCGAGTAGGCTAATGTGGCAATGATTTTCAATGTGTGTTTATCGAGAATGAGTAATGTTTCTTCTTTCCATGTGAGCAGGTATATTTTGTTGTCGAATAAGGTAAGCCCTTCTGCAAAGTAACGGCGTGGTAAGTTAGCTGTGGTGACTTTGTTTTTACTGTAGCGTTGCACAAATGACTGGCCATAAAGGCCGCTGCTTTCGTAAAAAAAATCGTCATCTTTGATCCAGCCTTGGGTAAAGCTTTTCTTGTTATGCTTCTGTGTTTGTTTTACTTTAGGGATGATGGAGGGAATGTTATCGTAGGTGTGGCGCAGTATTTCGGCGCTATTGGTGTCTGCTAAAATAGTAAAAGAAATGCAGAGAAGAGAGAAGGAAAAGGTTAATAATACACATGAAAATCGAGAGCGCGATGTTAAGTATTGTGTGAAGTGTTTTTTCATGGGTCTATAGAGTAATGCGAATGAAATACATCGGCAGTGTAGAGTAGATGGCCCAGCCTAGCTACTTTTTTAACGGTATATGTTACATAGCGTATTACATCATATTGCCCCGCCATTACTTATTCGGTGAGGCTATTCTTTCGGTAATCGAGAGAAAATGAGGTGACGTGGATATAAATAGTGTGGATTATAAGTTGGATTGCTCGTCGGATTGATTGTTTGGTGTTTGACCGATGACTACTTGGGCAGTGGCTTTAGTTTCCGGAGGCATAGAGATATCTGTTGTGGTGAGTTCTTTTTCAGTCTCGACTTCTGCGGCTACACTGCTGCCTTCTGTATCCTGTTGAACATTTTCTTCACTAGTAGATGTTGTGATTTTTGAAGGCTTTTTTTCTTCAGTGATGGTATTTTCCATATCTTCCTCGCTATCTACAGCATCAGTAATAATGTCATCCGATGTGACCTCTTGTTGGTCTTCTTCGTGTTGTTTAACAAATATTAAGGCATAGTCTACCGCTCTCTGCACTTTGTCTTCTGTTTCTTCTCTTTCAACTGGCGACATAAAAAAGCTCATGTCTACATCATGACGAATGTAACGTGGTGGTAGATGGTTAAGTGCTACGCAAGAAACGTCTGCTAAAAAATCAGCATCACTAATTGATCGCGCATCGGTTTTTAGGATACTTTCCGTAACGAGGCGTTCATAATAATTATGAACATTTGCCACTTCGGAGTGAGAGGATACGGTACGTGGGCGTGACATAAGCATAGAGCTACCTTTATCTAACCGATATATGTGTTGGTTTGTGTAGGTAATTATAGTGAAATAAGCAACTTTGACCACCTACGAATGGTTTCACTTAATAGTATAGTTGCGATTTTTGAATATGCTAACCACGGTGGATGAATTGTATTTATTCGGTTTATACCGCTATGGTGTGCGTATCATGTCTCGAATAGTAAAGCGCGTAGGGTTGAGTTTTTGAATTAGATATTGCGGAATAGGGGGCGGGCTGCCTTGAATCAGGCTGGCTAGAATATCGCTACACAATGGAGTATAGGCTAGGCCTCGTGAACCGTGGCCAATATTGACATATAACTTGGGGTAGTAATTACCCGCTATATTAATCGTTTGACGCCCATTTTTACATAATGCGCTGTAGCGTGTACGTATTTTCTCATTAATAGGGACTGCGCCAACAATGGGTAAGTAATCTGGTGTGACACATCTGAAACTTACGCGGCCATCGAGTGTAGCTATCTGCGGGTTGATTGTATCATTAGACGATGTATAGAGGTTTTGTTCGATAATGTCTGGCACTTGCAGTGCAATATTTTCGATGTTTTGTTGGTGGTCAAATGGGCTCAGTGTAGGACTGTTGTCGTGTAAGTTAAAACTCGCGCCTAGGCAGTGTATGCCTTGACTAGATGGAGCAATATAGGCTTTGCCGCAAACAACGGTATCTAACTGGTCAGACAGAGTTGTTGATGGGTAGTGGCTGACTTGGCCGCGTATTTGTTTTACCGGTAAGTCTTTGGTTTGTGTAAAGCGTGCGGCATCGTAGGCATTGGCAATAACCACCACATCAAATGTGTGTATGGATAGGTTTTCGCCGTTAGTGGCGCGGGCATGTAATTTCCATTGTCCATTATTTTGTTGTAGTTCTGTGATTTGAGTATTCGATACAATGTTTATATTGAGATCTTGAATTAACCATTCGCATAATTTAGGCGGGTTGATCCACCCTAATCGTGGAAAATAAAGAGCGGGGTAGTTGATACAAGTATTGGCTAGAAGGCTGGCTTCTGTTGCGGAGACATGTCGAAGGGTGTCCGGATCGTTGACGACTTCTACGGCAATAGTTTGATGCGCTTGCTGGGCCTTTTTCGTTAAGCTTAGCTGTAATACACCACAGGGTTTTCCTATGAGGGTGTCAATATTAGTGTCTGCTGTATGCGCCCAATAATCGCTATAAAATGATTGCGCATAACGCAAGCTGTAGCGATTAAGTTCACCTAAAGGGTCGCCACTTGCTGATAATTTCCCATACACGATACCTTGAGCGTTCCCTGAAGCGCCGGCAGCTAATTTGTCTGCTTGTTCGAATAATGTAACCATATAACCCTTTTTTGCTAGGGCATGAGCAGTATGACAGCCTGCAAGGCCACCACCAATAATAGCAATGCGTTGGTTTGTTGAGACTGTTAGGTAGTTGTCGATGAGCGCCCATGTTGATAAACGCTGGGTTGTTTTTATTTTGTTGCAGTTATTTTTTGTGTTGGTAGTTCTATTGATAGTTGTATTCGTTTTTTCAGTAGAACCACTTTGTGTTGATGAGTTTATTAATACCTCTTCGTTAGTATATTTTCCCGTGAGCATTTCTCTTTTTCTACCGTACCCTGGGACTTTCTTTAGATGAAAACCTTCTCTGGATAAGCCACGTTTTACAACCCCGGCAGCGGTAAATGTTGCGATAGTAGTCTTGAGGTAACTAAGCTTTTTAATGGTAGAAAATAATTCGTTAGTCCACATGTCAGGGTTTTTTGATGGTGCAAATCCGTCTAAAAACCACGCATCTACCCCTCGCCATTGTCGAGAGTCTGCTGCGTAGGACGTTGGTTGAGATGTTTCGGTAGCAGATGTTGTCCGAGCTAATAATTGTTGTAATCCAACAGTTGCATCACCGACTAATAGCGTTAAGTAAATATGTGAAGTGATATGTAAACGATAAAAGTCGGCCTGCTCTGCTGAGTTAATAGTTTGGTTATTCGGTATCTTATTGGGGTAGGTATTAAGTAAGTGGTTGGCGTGAGTGTGTAGTTCCGGCCATAAGGCTGCGGCTTGGGCAATGGCTTCTTTTGTTAAGGGATATTTCTCGGTGGTAATAAAATGTAGTTGTGCTGTTTTTGGGGCAATTTTTTCCCACAATGCGCAACAGGCAAGAAAATTTAAACCGGTACCAAAGCCAGTTTCGGCAATGGTAAATGTCTCATTTTTTTGCAGTGTAGAAAACCGCTTTGGTAAGTTATTTTGTTGCAGAAAAACATAATCAGTTTCTGCAAGCCCATTATCAGTGGAGAAGTAAATGTCATCGAAATGGTTTGATATAGGTTGGCCTTGATCATTCCAATGAAGGGTGTCTGTCATGGTTACACCGTGTTTTTGGTTCTGTTTTTTGAGTTTATATTACTTGGGTTATTTCACCAAATAAGATTAAGGCGTCAAAGTGAAATGTGTCTTTAGCTCATCACACCATGTGCTGATACGGTCATCTGTTTGATCAAATTCATTTTCATCATCTAGCGCTAATCCAACAAAATATTGCTTATCTTCGGTTAAGGCTTGCGATTCAGTAAACTCATAGCCTTGGTTGGGCCAGTAACCGATGATATTTGCACCTTGTAGTAAGACTTTATTGTGCAAATACCCCATGGCGTCTAAAAACCATTCAGGGTAACCGACTTGATCGCCTAGGCCATAAAGAGCAATAGTTTTACCTGATAGGTCGACGGCGTCTATATCATCCCAATGATCTTCCCAATCTTCTTGTAATTCGCCAAAGTCCCAAGTGGGAATGCCTAGAATAAGCTGTTGGTAATGCCGCATCTCGCTAATAGGCGTATCTGCGATGTTGATAACATCCATTGAGTCGGCGGCAAACTGTCGTTGGATTTTTTCTGCGGCCATTTCGGTGTAGCAAGTTGAGCTACCGTAAAATAAACCTATGGGTGCTTTTTTCATACAGAATCATACTCGTAATGTGCTATGCATTACTTCTATTGTGTAACTTTAGGTGGAGTGAATAAACCCTTGCTGTCTCCATGCCTCGTAAACAATCACTGCTACGGAGTTTGAGAGGTTCATGCTGCGACTATTTTCGGTCATGGGTATGCGTACTTGTTCTGTCATTTGTGGGTGATACAGCACGCTATCGGGTAGACCGCGAGTTTCTGGCCCGAACACGACATAGTCATTCTCAGTAAAATCGATATCGTGATAATAACGTTTGCCCTTTGTGCTGATAGCGAATAATCGCTGTGGGGATGTTTGTGCGATAAAGTCATCCCAGTTTTCATAGACTTTCATATCCTGCCATTCGCCGTAGTCTAATCCTGCTCTGCGTAATTTTTTGTCGTCTAGCTCAAAACCGGTGGGTTTAATGATATGCAGTTGGCAACCAGTGTTAGCCGCTAGCCTAATCACATTACCTGTATTCGGCGGAATTTCTGGCTCAAATAGGACAATATTACATAGAGGCATAATGCGCGATTCTCTGATGGGGCAAATATAAAGGTGAAAAATCAAGGAGGAAGAGTATAGACAATTTCTTGGTGTCAGAGAACATATTACTGCTGTGATGTTGATATTAGACGCAGTGAACTGAATAGATAAATTAACGATTCTAGTGAAATCTCATATTTTGGCTACACTTATATTAGTGCTTAATAATAGTACCTAAGTAATGCTAGGGTTTACAGTCTAGTTAGCAAGCCAATAAGCAGGCTTAATCGGCTTTCAAATAGATTTAAGTAAGTTAATAAAGCACTGTTATTATTGAAAATAACAGTGTTGGGAGAAATGTTATGGATATGATGAGATCGGATTTTGGTGAGTTGCAGCTAGATGCAAAACTCATCGACTCATCCAAAGTGATAGACGGTTATATTTATTTATCTGAAGAGCTTGTTGATCAAAAAATGTTAGAAAAACAGAAGCAAAAGCGACTCAACTACTGGTTTGTCCTATTGCTTATCTCGGCCGTGTTCTTTGTGTGGGATAAGCAGTTACTACCAGTGAGAAGTGTAACGTTAGAGTCTTATCATCAAGCGCCCGCTTTAGGTGAGATGTTGTCCGATACACTAATAGAAGTCAATTCAACAGTAGTGGGTGCTGCTGGATTCGATAGGTTTGTAGAGAACTCGCAGATTATTCCCGATGATATTGCTAGGTTTATCGATGCAGACTTATCAATAGAAAGGGTCGTCTTGGATTCTTCTAAAATCACTCTAGAAGAAGTGTTGCCATCTACTAGTGGTGCAGTAAATATAGAAAAAATACTCGCATCTGGAAATAAACTATTTAAGCGCGACCGTCTAATGTCTCCGCCAGAACATAATGCTTTTGCGCGGTATGAAAAAGTGTTGTCTATTGATCCAACACATAAAGAAGCGTTAAAAGGGATTAAAAATATTGTTGATCGTTATGTGTATTTTGCAGAATCTGTGATTGCCAAAAATGAGAGCTATAAAGTTCCTGTTTTAGTAAAAAGGGCATATCAGGCTGGCGAAAAGTATATGGATGTGTCGGTTATTATCCAGCAATTTTCTGGTTATTTATCAGATGATTCTATTTTCTTTGAGGAAGAGGTTAAGGCGGTTGCCAATTCGGGTGTGGCGGAGTCTCGAGAATATGATCGTGATGACACTATATTTATAGCAGATCAAAAAGTAGCGGCTGCAGCGTTGAACTTATACCAGACTAAACGTAATAAATCAGCAGAAAAAATGCTGCAAAACTTCACACGCATTTCTGGGTTTTGGGGGGCTTCAAACGATTTGTTATTGAGAATCTATTTGTCTGCTACGCATTATGCAAAAGCGGAAAATCTTATTTATGAAAGCAAAGCATTAGATACTCATCAATTTACTGATAAGGCTGCTAGAATTATTATGGCCAGAGGTGATAATCAGGGCGCATTGAATATGTTAATGGCGCATCGTCCTGAATTCTTGGCGAATAAAGATTATTATACATTGTTGGCCAGCCTTCACTATAAGGTGGGTAACTTTACGCGCTCTGTTTACTGGTATCGCCAGTTGCTCAGTATAGATCACCAGAATGCTAGATTATGGCTGGGTTTAGCGGTATCGCTTGATAACCTAAATCAAGCGGATGATGCCTTGCAAGCCTTTAGTTATGTACGGTTGTACGCAAGTAATCAGCCTGCTATTAAACATTATATTAATGAGCGTCAGCTTGCTTTAGTAGATTATTAAGTGTGTATCGTTAAAGTTTAATAAGCATGTCTTTGATTAACTGCGTATCATAGCTTTTGACATACGTGTTAGGAGCGGTTAAATATAGTGATTATTCCAGTAGAGCAAATCAACACCGATACATTAGATAATTTGATTGAGGCTTTTATTACTCGTGAAGGAACTGATTATGGCGCTAATGAAGTTTCTTTAGCGGAAAAGGTTCGCCAGATTAAGAAACAGTTGCGCATGGGGGATATCGTGGTTGTATTTGATGCAGCGAGTGAGTCTGCCAATATCATGAGTAAAGTTCAGTACGAAGAGTGGGCTTCTTCTTAGGTTATCTTAATGCACATTATTTTGGGTTTGATCTTGGTGTATACGACGTGCCTCTTCTCCTACACTAATCCATTGTTGTAGCAAATAAGACATAATTTGCTTTCGTTCACTAAAGCAATCATTGGTCGTATCCTTTAACCATCCGTTACCAATAGCCGTCAGCTCTTCTATTACCTGATTAACAGTATTGAGGTCTAATTCAATGGTGACCTCTCCTATGGCGTACCGAGATTGTGACTGGAAGGGAAGTGCTTCACAAAGTACTGATCCGCGCCCTTTAAACAGTTTATGTGTCAGGAAGAGTGACTGAGAATCGATACTGCTGAATATACTCACTGGGTTTGATTTAGCCTAAGTTTGTTTGACGCAACAGAATGTTGGTGTCCTTCTGTAAGTCTAGTTAATAATGCTAAAATAACGAGACAAATTCTTAATAAAATGAGTGTTATGACAAAAAAGATACAGCTAGATACATCGGGTTTATTATGTCCCGAACCGGTTATGATGTTACACAAAACGGTAAGAAGTATGGCATTAGGTGATGTGGTAGAGGTTATCGCAACAGACCCTTCTACAGAACGAGATATACCCAAATTCTGCCACTTTTTAGGCCACAAGCTTCGAGAACAAAGAGAAGATGGATCTAATTATTATTATATTATTGAAAAAAGTGAGCTTTGACTGCCAATAGAAACGTCATCTTCACTACGACCTAAATCGAACCCGTTATTCAGCGGGTTCATCATCTGCCAGTAAGGATATGGCTGCAATAGCTTCAGGATCTTGAGATTTAATCTTATTTGCAATGTGATGTTGGAAAAAGTATTTGAACTTGGGGTGAGTGTTTGCTGAGTATAGGCAGTCGTCACCGGGTAGTACGGGTGTTGAAATAACTTTTTCTTGATCTGCAAGCATTCCTTCCATGCGGCCATCATTGAATACGCGCCAACTGATAATTTCAACAAGAGTGACACTCTGAAACCCGTCATCAGAGAGAATGGCATGTGTGCCGATAGTATCGGGAATCTCTTGGATAATATCATCAGGATTATCTGAGTGATACTCATAGTACTCAGCTGCGGTCTCTAATTCCGCTATTTTGTGTATTGGAACTTCGTCGAAAATGTCATCAATGCCTGGATCATAATAACCTTCCCACTGTCCGTTAAGAGGGTCGCAGATGTCGGTACAAGCAACTAGTTGGTTCAGCCATGGCACAAGACCAACCGCTTCCCCATTCGCTCTCAGCCCCCAGCAGAGCACCTGTAGGCTAAATAAACGACCGTCAGAGATATCGTTGGAGTAGAGCATCTCTAATCCATCTAATTCTGGCGCTAATCGAATAAAACGGAGATCTTCTAGATCGGCAAGTGATTTGCCGCTAAAAAGGTCCACGACATTGTCATTTTGAGTAGAATCATCTGAAGTTTTCATAAGCACACCTATAAAAACAGAATGTAAAAGCAAAAAAGGGTAAGTGAATTGCTTCACTTACCCTTGAATGTATATCTAGATACCAAAAATTACAACCTAAAACTACCTAAAATCACCTAAAGTTAATGTTAAAGCGGCAGTAGCTAGTGTTATAAATCAAATGATTTGGCTCAAGAATAGTTGTAAACGATCAGTTTCTGGCTTATCGAAGAACTCATGTGGTGTGTTTTCTTCAACAATTTCGCCGCCATCCATAAAGATAACACGGTCAGCAACAGTTTTTGCAAAGCCCATTTCATGCGTTACACAAATCATGGTCATGCCTTCTTCTTCTGCTAATTCAACCATTACATCGAGTACTTCTTTAATCATTTCAGGATCAAGGGCTGATGTAGGCTCATCGAATAGCATGATTTCAGGTGCCATGCATAAAGAGCGAGCAATCGCTACACGTTGTTGTTGTCCGCCAGATAACTGACCAGGGAACTTTAATGCTTGATCAGGAATCTTAACGCGCTCTAAGTATTTCATCGCTGTTGCTTCAGCTTCTTCTTTCGGCTTCTTTTGAACCCATATTGGGCCAAGCGTCAAGTTCTCTAAAATAGTTAAATGTGGGAATAAGTTAAAATGTTGAAACACCATGCCGACTTCACGACGAATAGTTTCGATGTTTTTAACGTCATCAATCATTGGGATGCCATTAACGACAAGAGATCCTTGCTGGAAAACTTCTAGACGGTTAATACAGCGAATCATAGTTGATTTGCCTGAGCCGGAAGGGCCGCAGACAACAATACGCTCGCCTTTCTTAACGGTTAAATTAATGTCTTTTAGTACGTGGAAACTACCATACCATTTATTTAAATCTTCGATAACAATCATGTCATCGCCTTTGTCTTTCTTCGGTGCTGTTGCTTGATTATTTGTAGTCACAAATACATCCTCCAATTAAATATTAATTTCTATGGCTAGTTTCTAATTTTCTTTCAATGGAATTACTTATCATCGACATGCTAAAACAGCAGATCCAGAAAAGAAGTGCCACAAAAACATAACCTTCGGTTGAATGTCCACCCAACCAGTTTGAGTTTGTTAGTGCTGTTTGTGTTGTGCTCAGAATCTCAAAAATACCAATGATCAATAAGAAGGTCGTATTTTTAAATAACATAATAAATGTCGCCAAAATGTTCGGCATAGACACTTTAATATTTTGCGGCAAGATAATGAGTAAATTTTTCTGCCAGTAGCTTAAGCCAATAGAGTCAGCAGCTTCATATTGACCTTGAGGTATAGCTTGGAAGCCGCCTCTAAATACTTCAGCCATATAGCCTGACATAAATAATATAAGTACGATCCAAACACGAACTAGCTTATCTACAGACCATCCTTCTGGGAAAAAGAACGGCAACATGACCGAGCCCATGAAGAATAAGGCTAGGACAGGAACGCCACGGAAAAACTCAATTAACACTACACACACAGATCGCGCAAATGGCATTTCAGAGCGTCGACCTAATGCCCATAAAAAGCTTAGTGGGAAAGCAACAATAATACTTGCTGCAGCCATAAGAATGTTAAGTGCAAATCCACCCCAATGATTTGTGCTGACATGTGTCAAACCAATTAATGAACCATTTAAGAGGACGATCCAAAGGAAAGGTAATATTAAAAACACAGGGATAATGACTTTATTACGAATCTCTGCTCGTACAACAGTAGAAGCATAAATAATGGCGAACAACGAAATAATACATACGTTGACTCTCCATATTTGACCATCGGTGTAGCTACCATAAAATAACTGTTGCGACCACGCGCTAGTAAATACCCAGCATGCACCTTCACTGGTACAGGCTTCTTGAGCTGTACCAGCCCAATCTGCTGACCAAATAAACCAATCAAATAGACCGGGTACGATAGTTGCAATAAACGCACAAAAAAGTAGCGTAGTAATAGCGTTAAATGGCGAAGAGAATAGATTATCTCTGAGCCATGCGACGGGACCAACAGCTGATGTCGGTGCCGGTTTAGCAGGTTTAGCAATGAACTCTTTCATATTCGTTAATACCTCGATGACTATTTTCGTTCGGACAATGAGACGCCGTCATTTACAAAGTTC
>JBLHVA010000027.1:0-12760 GCA_047630005.1 Candidatus Endobugula sp.
TTTATTGCACCGGAATTTTTGAATGATTATAAAGTAGTTCTATTCGATTATACCGGTTCAGGTCAGTCGAACCTCACAGAATACGACCCAAAGAAGTATTCAACATTAGAAGGCTATGCCGACGATATAATTGATATTTGCCAAACTCACGATATCAAGAATGCGATTGTCGTTGGCCATTCAGTGAGCGCGACAATTGCCTTGCTGGCATCACTCAAAGCACCAGAGCACTTTTCTACATTAATCCATTTAACACCCTCGCCTTCTTTTATAAACGATCCTCCGGAATATATGGGCGGCTTTGAATATGAAGACCTTGAAGAGCTACTAGACCTAATGGATAAGAATTATATTGGTTGGGCAGAATACCTAGCGCCCATTGTTATTGGTGGACAAACCAGTGAATTGTTAACGGGAGAACTGGCAGACAGCTTTTGTTCGACCGATCCATTAATTGCCAAAAATTTTGCCAAAGCGACTTTTTTATCTAATCACCGGGAATCCTACCCTAAAAGTATTCTGCCATCGCTTATCATTCAAAGTAAGGTTGATTCTTTAGCCTCAATAGAGGTAGGCCAATACTTACATCATATAACGCCGAATAGTGATTTTACGATTATCGAATCTGAAGGACATTGTCCCCACATGACACACCCAAGTCTGACAATTCAAGCGATAAAACAGTATTTACTTAATGGATAATTACGATTCACTTCCTTGCGGTGTATTAATCACTGACCAACAATGTAATATTCATTACTGCAATGAACAATTTTCATCGGTAATATATTCACCTTTTAACGATATAGTGGGCAGTAATATTAATGTTTTATTAACCAATGGCTCTAAGATTCTTTTTCAACAGCTTGTCGTTCCTTCTGTTCTCAATCATTCGCCTATCAACGAGATTCAACTTAATTTTTTGGATACAAACAATCATAAGCTGCCAATGGTTGTTTTTGCCCAACGGGATAAAACGGATAACGACAAAATATTTTGGTGCTGCTTTCCTGCGATCGAAAGAAACAAACTCATTAGCTCACTTAAGCAATCACAAAACTTGCTAGAAGAAACCAATGAGGAACTAAAAACCCTATCGAAAACTGACGAACTAACCGGCTGCTATAACCGTCGTGAAATGCTGCTTAAATTAAGAATGATTCGCCGACAAATGGAACGTGGCCAATCTAGTTTTGCATTAATGATGTTAGATTTAGATTTTTTTAAGAAAATCAATGATGGTTATGGTCACACTGAAGGAGATTATGTACTGAAGCAATTCGCTCACCTACTAATGGAAAATGCAAGATTCGATGATGTAGTTGCACGTTATGGCGGAGAAGAGTTTATATTAATTTTGCCTACAACAGATTCAACTAAGGTGATGATTGCTGCCGACCGTATTCATCAAAACATGAAAAAAATTCGAACCAAAGCGGGGGAAATTACCGTCAGCATTGGTATTTTCGTTGCTCACTATGACCTTAATATTTCTGACAATGATATTATTAGTTTAGCCGATAAGGCACTGTATGCTTCTAAAGATGCGGGAAGAAATCAAACAACATTACACACTATGCCCGCTTTATTCTCTGAAAAAGAGCATAATTTATAGCTGTCTACTTTCCGATCAGGTGATTACGTTAACTGCGCCAAAAAGCAGGGGTTAGTAACACGAGAAGCGTAAAAATTTCTAAACGCCCTAGTAACATAGCAAAACACAAAATCCACTTTGCCGTATCATTAATCGCGCCATAATGCGTCGCCACATCACCCATGCCCGGCCCTAAATTATTGATTGCTGATCCCACTGCAGAAAAAGAAGTAACGAAATCTAAACCCGTAGCCAATAACAATAAAAACATCACCATAAAGCTAATCACATAAACCGCAAAAAACCCCCATATCGCTTCAATCACGCGATCAGGTACCGGTTTATTACCGACCTTAATTAAGATAACCGCATTGGGATGAATAAGGCGATGGATTTCACGAAGGCCTTGCTTGCATATCATCATCACCCGCATGACTTTTATACCGCCTGCAGTAGAACCACCACACCCCCCCATAAACGCAAACATAAATAACATAAAGGGTAAAAAAGTTGGCCATTGACTGTAATCTGCTACGCCAAAACCAGTCGTCGTTAGAATAGAAATTAATTCAAACGAGCCGTTAATGACACTACCGGAAAAATCGTATACTGATGTGAAATAAAGGTAAAAAATAGTAATTATTGTGCCAATGAGTAACCAGGACAAATAAAACTTTACTTCGGGGTCAGCAAAATAATGTTTAATATTCAGTGAGCGCCATGCAACAAAGTGCAAGGCAAAGTTAATACCTGACAACACCATAAAAATCATCGCAATAATTAAAATGGTCGGACTATCAAAAAATGCCATACTTTCATCGTGGGTGGAAAAGCCACCAATAGCCACTGTAGAAAACGCATGCCCTATTGCATCAAAAGCCGTCATTCCCGCTAACCAATAACTAGTGCCACAAATGACGGTTAGCCCTAAATAAATGAAAAATAGCGCTTTAGCTGTTTGTGTAATACGCGGGGTTAACTTTGAATCTTTAACCGGACCGGGAGTTTCTGCACGATATAGCTGCATCCCCCCGATACCTAGCATCGGTAAAATCGCCACGGCAATAACAACAATACCGATACCACCTAACCATTGTAATTGTTGACGATAAAATAAAATAGATTTAGGCAGTGTGTCTAAACCTGTAATAACCGTGGCGCCCGTAGTGGTTAGCCCCGACAAAGATTCAAATATCGCATCCACTACACTAAGAGAAGTACTTTCAGCCAAAATAAAAGGCAACGCCCCTGCTGCGCCTAGCACGACCCAAAACAGCGCGGTCACAATAAACCCATCGCGAGTCCGCAAATCTTGTTTATGATTATGTACAGGTGCCCATACGGCTGTACCAAATACTAAAATCAGCACAAAAGAAATAATAAACGCGATGAGGGCGCTATCGCCATAAATAAGCGATACTAATATAGGCGGGATAAGCGTCATGCTAAATAACATGAGCAATAAACCCAGTACGCGAAAAACAATGGCAAAACGCATGTAGTGAAGCCTAAGTATAGAAAAGCGAAGTAAAAGGAGTTAAGAGATGGCGCTATCGCTTTATGTTGACGCCTTTTATTTCACATCTTTAATTAAAAAAACGAAAAACCTACCTGGAATAGTTTTTCAACTTGTTTGGTGTGACTTTTATCCACCAAAAACACAATAATATGGTCACCATTTTCAATCACTGTTTTATCGTGAGCAATTAACACTTGGTTTTCTTTCTCCGTTTCTCCTTCACGATAAATAGCACCAATCGTTGCACCTTCAGGTAAGTTCACATCTTCGATACATTTACCGACAACCTTAGAACTTTTTTCATCACCATGGGCAATCACTTCTATCGCTTCTGCTGCACCGCGACGCAAAGAATGGACATTCACCATGTCACCGCTACGTACATGAGATAACAAACTCCCCACTGTTGCTTGCTGTGGCGAGATGGCAATATCAATTTCGCCTCCCTGGATGAGGTCAACATAAGCAGGGTTGTTAATGAGTGTCATGACTTTTCTCGCACCCAAACGCTTTGCCAATAAAGACGCCATAATATTGGCTTCGTCATCATTGGTTAGGGCTAAAAACACGTCGGTTTCTTCGATATTTTCTTCCAATAACAAATCTTTATCTGATGCACTGCCTTGCAATACTATTGCATGGTTTAGGCTTTCACTTAATGAAATACAACGCTCAGGAGAAAGCTCAAGTAATTTAACCGAATAGGCTTTTTCTAATTTGAGCGCGAGACGTAAACCAATATTACCGCCGCCAGCGATCATAATGCGCTTATAGGGGTTTTCTAAGCGACGTAACCCACTCATGACTGCACGAATATCTTTTCTTGCCGCAATAAAAAACACTTCATCTTCGGCTTCTATCACCGTTGACCCTTGAGGCATAATGGCTTGGCCTCGACGATAAATCGCCGCCACTCGTGTATCTACGTTAGGAATATGTTGACGTAAAAAACTCAGTTCGTGCCCGACTAATGGGCCGCCGTGGTAAGCCTTTACAGCAACTAAACGAATCGCGCCATCAGCAAAATCGAGCACCTGTAAAGCACCAGGGTGTTCAACTAAACGAAACACATAGTCGGAAACTAAACGCTCTGGGCTAATAATGACATCTACTGGCGAATGTTCATTTTGAAATAATTTAGCTTTATTATTAGAATAAGCGGAAGAACGAATACGAGCAATTTTTGTTGGTGTACGATAAAGACTGTAAGCTATTTGGCAAGCCACCATATTCACTTCGTCATTCACGGTAACGGCAATTAATAGATCCGCGTCTTTAATGTTTGCTTGTTCTAACACATGCGGATATGAAGCATGGCCGCACACCACCGCAATATCTAAACGATCGCGCAATTCGCGTAAACGCTCCATAGAGTGATCCACCACCACAATATCATTATTCTCGCCAGCCAAATGCTCCGCAATTGTTGCACCGACTTGACCGGCACCTAAAATGACTATGTTCATCGCGTTATTTACTCTTTATTAGTCGCGCATAATAAAAGCCATCATGGCCTTTTGTTTGCGGTAATAACTGTCGGCCATAAGGCTGCTCTATACCCCATTCGGCCTCTATTGGGTCATGCTCGGCATTATCGTGGTTTGCGATAAATTGCTCAACCACTTGTGTGTTTTCTTGCGGCAAAATAGAACACGTAGCGTACAGCAGTATACCGCCATCGGCGAGTAACGGCCAAAGCGCAGTGAGTAGCCGCAGCTGTAGAGCGGCAACGTCTCTGACATCTTGCGCTTGTCGCAAAAGTTTAATATCGGGATGGCGACGAATAACACCTGTCGCAGAACAAGGCGCATCTAATAAAATCCGATCAAATAGTTGTCCGTCCCACCATGTATCGGGTGTTGTACCATCACCACAAATGATATTTGCATCAATATTAAGTCGCTGTAGATTGTCTTTAACGCGAACCAGTCGGCGCTCCTCTAAATCTAATCCCACTAAAGCAGATAATGCCGGTTGCACCTCACCAATATGGCAAGTTTTACCGCCCGGTGCGCAACATGCATCTAGTACTCGTTGATTTGGCGCTAACTGCAATAATGGCGCAGCTAGTTGCGCCGCTTCATCTTGTACACTGCTATGCCCTTGGGCAAAATGAGGCAAGGAGTTTACATCTATCGCTTTCTCTAAAGTAATACCCACAGCGCTATACAGTGTTTTTCGGAAAGGCTTATCATCCGACAATAATTGCGTATATTCGCTCACAGAACTGTGTTGCTGATTCACTCGTAAGGTGAACGGAGGGTGTTGATTATTCGCTGCAAAAATCGCTTTCGATTGTGCAGGCCATGCTTTAACAATGGCTTCTTGCAGCCATTGTGGATGCGATATTTTATTGGCACTAGGAATTTTTTGATTGATACCTTCCGTCGAAGCGACGCTTTCATCATCCGACATATGTTGTCGTTGAAATGAGCGCAACACACCATTGATTAATTTTTTTGCCCACGGCTTACGAAAAAAAACGGCGGCATCAACGGTTTCGTTAATCGCTGCATGAGGGGCAACACGCATAAACTGTAGTTGATACAACCCCATTAGTAACAACAAATAAATATCTTGGTCTTTGTTTTTTAACGGCTTTTCTAACAAATCGCTTAATTGGTATTCAAGTAAATAATACCAGCGACATAGGCCATAACAAAGTTCTTGAGCAAAACGTTTTTCTTGCTCATCAAGTTCGCCGGCTAAGGAAAACTCACTCGCCAAAGAGCCTTTTTTTTGCTGTAAACGCAGTAGAATTTTTACGGTGATGATTCGAGGGCTGATTCTTTTAGTCATTATTTAGCGGCTAAGAGCTGGCTAGTGAATCGCTGACCCACCACAAAACGATCAGCATAACCGTTCAGTATATCGGCAATTGGCATCGCTTTTTTATTGGGTATTTGTAAAGTACGGATAAATACACTGCCATCACTACAAGCCACTTCTATGCCTTTTTCGCCAACAGAACGTATTTCCCCAACGACACGTGACATGTTTTTTGCACGTGATATTTTTTCGATACCTGTTTCGATACTTGTTTCGATGTGGACATCGTAAATTTTGATCCTATCGTTATCTACAAAGCCATACGCTATGGGAAAAGGATTAAATGCTCGAATCTTTTGTGCGATCTTTTCTGCTGGCTCTTGCCAATTTATAATAGCTTCTTCTTTGGTGATTTTTTCTGCATAACAAGCTGTTTCATTATTTTGTGACTCTGGCTGTAAACACTGTAATGAAACTTGTTCAAGCACGTGCATTAATGCGGGGGCACCGAGTGCCATTAGCTTGTTGTGCAAGGTCGCGCTGGTATCGGTATCGCTGATGTCACAAACAACCTTATGTAACATATCACCCGTATCCAAGCCTTTATCCATTTGCATAATGGTAATACCGGTTTCTTTGTCCCCCATCTCGACCGCACGCTGAATCGGTGCGGCTCCTCGCCAACGAGGCAACAAAGAGCCATGTACATTTAAACAACCATAGCATGGCGCATCTAACACCACTTGGGGCAGTAACAAACCATAAGCGACCACGACCATTACATCGGCTTTATAAGCTGCAAGCGTTGCTTGTGCGTCTTCAGCTTTTAGTGAAAGCGGTTGTTCAATTGGCAATTGGTGTTCTAGCGCTAAGGTTTTAACAGGGCTTGGAGTGAGTTTTTTACCACGCCCAGAGGGACGATCTGGCTGGGTATAAACAGCAACAATATCATGTTCGCTACCTAACAATGCCTGTAGATGGTGGGCCGCAAACTGCGGTGTGCCAGCAAAGATAATTTTCAATGGGGTTAAATTAACCACGGTGTTGTTTTTCCAACTTTTTACGAATACGTTGACGTTTCATGCTAGATAAATAATCAACAAACAACTTGCCGTTTAGATGATCAATTTCATGCTGTATACATACTGCTAACAAGCCTTCTGATTGCATCACAAAAGGCGAGCCAGTGCGGTCAATCGCTTCTACTTTCACCCCTTTAGGCCGCTCAACTGCCTCGTAAAAACCGGGTACGGACAAACATCCTTCATCATAAGACTCTAGTTCTTCATCTTGCACTGTAATAATGGGATTGATGAACACCAAAGGCTCAGACTTATCTTCACTAACATCCATTACAATAATTTGTTGATGGATATTCACTTGTGTAGCGGCCAGCCCAATACCTGGAGCGGCATACATCGTTTCGAACATATCTTCAATTATGCGGCGTGTGTCATCAGTCACATCAGCTACCGGTTTAGCTATGGTGCGTAATCGAGCGTCGGGAAATTCTAAAATGGAAAGTTGTGTCATAGTTCTAGTCGTCAAAAAATCACTATAAAATGAATACTATCAATGAAGTGCTTGTATCAATCCACAGCATAAAATGCTGTTATGATTGTGATCGACTTCTGGTAAAACCCTAAGAAGTCGCGCTAAGGCTATGATGATACAGGATTTGATGCTATAAAGGCAGACAGAAAAAAGTCGATATTGCGACACTTACTGAAAACTATAGGTAAGTAACACCGCAACGATACAATAGCTTGAGCGCTGCTAAGCTACATACTAAAAACGCTATTCTGCTACGCCTTGCTGCTTTGTTCCCTAAAAAGCTAGGTGAAGTGAAAGATTATCTATAAAACGAGTACTTCTATGAAAATGTCTATCTTACGTTTCACCGCGTTATTATTGCTTGGTTTAGGGCTTGGTTTAGGGAATAGTTACTATGCCTATGCTCAAGAACAACCTAATGTGCGTGTAGATAGCCCAAATAGTCACACCGTTCTAAACGGTGATACGCTTTGGAGTATTTCAGCTAAATTTCTTGAAGACCCTTGGCGCTGGAAAGAAATCTGGCAAGGGAATACACAAATTGCTAATCCTAATCTTATTTATCCCGGCGACGTAATCACACTCATTTTTGTTGATGGAAAACCACAGCTTACCGTTAATAATGAAACAAGTAATAACCCTATATCAACAGCAGTAATGAGCCCTCCTAGCCATAATGGCGAGCTCATTACCGTTAAATTATCGCCTAAAATACGTACGGAACCGATTAAAACCGCCATTCCTGTTATTCCACTTGAGCGTATTAATACCTTTTTATCCGCCAACCGTATTGTAGAAGCTGGCGAGCTAGAGAGTGCGCCGCATATTATCGCTGGTCAAAAAAAGCGCATTTTATTGGGCGCAGGTGATCTGTTATATGCCCGAGGTAATTTTAATAGCACGAACCTACATTACGGTATCTATACAAAAGGTAAAGAATATATTGACCCTGAAACCGATGAAGTCATTGGCGTACAAGCTATTGCTTTGGGCAAAGCCAAAATAACCGATCAAACCGACGATGTAGGAACATTTATTATCACCCAGTCTTTGAGAGAGATTCGCACAGATAGCGGCAACCGTTTATTGTCTAATCAAGCGCGGGAAATCACTTCAACCTTTTTGCCTAACCCTCCTGAAAATGAAGTGACGGGGACTATTGTTAATACAGAAGGCGGGCTATCTCAAGTTGGACGTTTAGATGTTGTCACCATCAACCTAGGTAGAGAAGACGGTTTAAAACAAGGCAGTCTTTTGGGTATCTATAAAGTGGGCGGCGCCATATCCGATAAGTTTGCCGAGAGAAAAACCCCTAGAGACGTTGAATTACCGAATGAACGAGCGGGACTATTAATGGTGTTTGAAGCCTTTAAACACATGAGTTTTGCTATTGTTTTAGAATCAGAAATTGGCGTGATTGTTAACGACAAAGTGGGTAAGCCGTAACACTTCATGTACGACTGCTGATAACACCGCACTCACATATATACATACATTAGTTATTTGATAAAACACGTTCAAGGATGAACAATGAAAAGCACCTCCCAGCATCACCTTTCCTCTAATGCCCTTGCAGCCTTTAATACCCTCTTAATTTGCCTACTGCCTAATATTGGCACTGTTCGCTACTGGGCTTTAATAAACCATTGCGGATCCGAGCAACAAGTACTTGATGCTGACCCCAGCACACTGCCCATCCTTAACAAACAAGCGCGCCTATTACTTAATGAATACCAAAGCATACCCGATCACTCACGATTAATGGCATCGGCTGAAGAGGTTATTGAGCAAGTTGAACGGTCAAAAAGTATTATTATTTCCGTTAACAATGACGATTACCCTTCCCTGCTTAAGACCATCCACCAACCTCCACCTCTGCTCTACTGCAAAGGTAACCCCCTAGTATTACATTTACCTCAGCTAGCCATAGTAGGTTCTAGACATGCGACCCACCAAGGAATAAGCACGAGTCGCTTATTTGCTCAACATCTTGCAAAATGCGGCTTTAGTATTACCAGCGGATTAGCTTTGGGAGTCGATATTGCGGCACATCAAGCTGTATTGAATATTGATCGTATGGCCATTGATACAGGTAAAACCATTGCGGTGATGGCGACCGGTATTAATTCCGTTTATCCAAGGCAACACCAGAAAATTGCAGAGCAAATCGTCGACTGTGGGGGCGTATTAATAACAGAATTTCCACCCTATACACCACCTAAGGCAGGCCATTTTCCTCAGCGAAATCGTATTATTAGTGGACTAAGCCTTGGGGTAATCGTTGTAGAGGCTGCCATTAAAAGTGGTTCATTAATCACCGCTAAATATGCTTTGGAGCAAGGTCGTGAGGTGTACGCAATTCCTAGCTCTATTCACAACCCTCAGGCAAAAGGATGTCATCAACTAATCAAACAGGGGGCAAACTTAATTGAAAGTAGTGAGGACATTATTGAGCACTTAGATGGCATGATAGCGCATCATCATCACGAGCTACGACAATCAATGCATGCATCCAGTGTAGAAACTAATAACACTACGCAAGCTCAACGAACCGAACTCTCTCCGCGAGACGAACAACTACTCGCACATATTGGGTTTTCGCCAACCTCTATAGACCAGCTTATAGAAACCACTCAGCTCTCAAGCGCGAAAATAAGCGATACTTTAGTAAATTTAGAAATAAATGGCTGGATAAAGCGTTCTGCTTGGGGATATGAGCGCGTATAATTCGCCAATGATTTTTAAAGTGGCAATGTATAAAGCAACGGTAAAGTAAACTATGTTATTTCAGCAATATAACCCATCTATCCTTATTGCTGCTCGTATTATGCGCCAAGGAGGCGTTATCGCTTATCCTACCGAAGCCGTGTGGGGTCTTGGCTGTTTACCTGATAACGAGGAAGCTGTTCATAAAATACTCGCGCTTAAACAACGGCATGTTTCTAAAGGGCTTATTTTAGTTGCCTCCTCCATATCACAGTTCGAACCTTACTTACGCGGAATTTCTTCAGATCAAAGGCAGGTGTTAGAGAACGCTTGGCCGGGGCCCAGCACATGGTTAGTCCCTCACCACAACTCCGTGCCTTCATGGATAACCGGTAAACACGACTCAGTCGCATTGCGGGTAAGTAAGCATCCACATATTCGCTATTTATGCGATGCCGTTGGCGGCCCAATGGTATCAACCTCCGCTAATCCACAAGGCAAGCCAGCGCCTAAACACACAGGGCAAGTTAAGCGGTATTTTAAGCATCAAGCAGAACTAGACTGGATTGTTTGCGGTTGTGTAGGACAAAGATCTGAACCCTCTACGATTACCGACCTAATCACCGGACAAAACATTCGATAACAGCGTCTTTAAATCGTCACTTACCGGTATGTTTGTTTGTAATCAAACGTCCTTCTTGCGTTTACATTACAATGTCATCGTTACGTTATTTTATTTTTCACATTAATGAATACACACCATTATGAGCATACCCAACAAACAAGTCGTTATAAATTATTTACTCGATTTACAAAATCGTATTTGTGACACGTTACAAAAAATCGATGGCCAACCCTTTATAGAAGATAGCTGGGAGCGAAAAGAAGGCGGCGGCGGACGGTCTCGTGTGTTAGCAGGCGGTCGTGTTATTGAAAAAGGCGGGGTTAATTTTTCTCATGTCTTTGGCGACAAGATGCCCGCTTCTGCAACCGCGCATCGACCCGAGTTAGCGGGAAGAAATTTTGAAGCAATGGGTGTCTCATTAGTTATTCATCCAAACAACCCTCATGCTCCCACCAGTCATATGAATGTGCGTTTCTTTATAGCTGAAAAAGAAGGCGAAGCGCCCGTTTGGTGGTTTGGTGGTGGTTATGATTTAACCCCTTATTACGGAGACAAAGAAGATTGTATCCACTGGCATCAAACCGCTAAAAATGCCTGTGACTCTTTCGATAAAAATTATTACCCAAAATTTAAAAAATGGTGTGATGATTATTTTTATTTAAAGCATCGTGATGAAGCCCGTGGAGTTGGCGGCTTATTTTTTGATGATTTTAACGGACTAGGTTTTGAAAAAAGTTTTGCTTTTTTACAATCGGTAGGTAATAGCTTTATTCAAGCTTACACGCCAATTTTAAAAAACAAAATGGCACTTGTATATACCGAAAAAGAAAGAGAATTCCAACTCTATCGTCGAGGTCGCTATGTTGAATTTAATTTAGTATTTGATCGCGGTACTTTATTTGGCTTACAAACCGGCGGCCGTACAGAATCTATTTTAATGTCTTTACCGCCATTGGTACGTTGGGAATATAATTATCAGCCAGATGAATATAGTGCTGAAGCTGCACTTACTCGAGATTTTTTACCCGCACAAGATTGGTTACAAAAAGAGCGCGACCTATGACAACTGTACCCGCACGATATGCCGTTTTTGGTAACCCGATTCACCACTCAAAGTCACCAATACTTCACAAATATTTTTCAGAGAAAACTGGTGAGTCGATTATTTATACTGCAGAATTGGTTGATATAGATAAGTTTTCTATCGCCGCCGATCAATTTTTTTCTGGTGGCGGTCTGGGATTAAATATTACCGTTCCATTTAAGATCGATGCTTTTCACTATGCGGATACTCTATCCGAACGAGCTAAAAAAGCGGGTGCCGTAAATACCTTAATTAAAAAAGAGAATATGATCCTTGGCGATAACACTGATGGCGCTGGTTTTATTGATGATGTTACTCACAACTTACAGTGGGTATTAAAAAATAAAAATATTTTGATTTTAGGTGCAGGTGGCGCAGTTCGAGGTATTCTTGATCCATTACTCCAAACGGAACCTAAAAAAGTCGTCATTGCTAATCGTACTGTAGCAAAAGCTCAACATCTTATTGATAACACAGAGACCACACCTAGCTGCCTATTAAGTGCATGTCATTACGATGATGTGGATGAGGGCTTTGATATTGTTATCAACGGCACATCCGCCAGCTTACATGGCGACTTACCCGTCTTATCGGATACTGTTATTTCAACAAATAGTCGCTGCTACGATATGATGTATGGGGTAAAACCAACTGTATTTATGCAGTGGGCAACGCAATGTGGTGCGCCAGACGTAGCGGATGGTTTAGGGATGTTAGTTTGCCAAGGTGCGGAATCTTTTTATCAATGGAGAGGAGTAAAACCAGAAACTCTATCTGTTATTAGCCAGCTTAGATTGTTGCTATAAATTAATTCTATGAGGCCTCTGATTAAATCTATATTAAATTTACATCGAAAGACTCGGTGTCGATTGGCGGTACAAATCATCTGACTTAAGGTGAGAACCTCAG
>JBLHVA010000028.1:0-12647 GCA_047630005.1 Candidatus Endobugula sp.
TTTCTCCCTTCTGCACGAGCAAATAAGCCATAGGGTTTAATAGCAAGCACCAAGGCCATCACTCCGTAAATAGCAAACAGTTCAACCTCAGGAAGTAAATGTACTGATGCTGCACGAGCAAACCCAACGATAATAGAACCTACCATTGCGCCTTCGATACTGCCTAAACCGCCAATAACCACCACAGCAAAGGCCATGACAATTACTTCAACTCCCAAGCCGGGGTTGACCGATATTTTAGGCGCGGTCACCGCACCGCCTAAAGCACCTAATGTGGCACCAATAATAAAAGTTATCGTAAAAATTAGTGCTACATTAATACCCAATCCAGCACTAATTTCTCTATCTTCAATTACGACTAACAACAATTTTCCCATGCGGGTTTTATTCATTCCCCACCACAAAGAAAAACCACAAATTGCCGCTAATGCAATTAAGGCTAAATCGTATATCTGATAAGGCAAACCAAAAACTTCTATTAGACCAAGATAAGAATATGGCTGAAAAGCAAAGTAAGGATCAACCCCCCAAATTAATTTTGTCGCATCCTCCAATATTAAAAACATGGCGTATGTGACCAACACCATAAGCACTTCATCACTCTTATACATAAAGCGTAAAAAACCACGCTCGATGATCAATCCCAAAATAACACCTACCGTAATAGCCGCCAAAAACAGTAATAGATACACCAGCGCAGGTGGTGAATCGGTTGCAGAATAAAGACCTACAAAAGTAGCTGCCGTATAAGCACCGAATGCATAAAAACTGCCGTGGGCAATATTCAAAATACGCATGACACCATAAATCATCGTTAATCCTGCCGAGGCTAAGAATAACCACGCAGCAAAATTCAAACCATCAAGAAAAATAGCAATGGTCGTCAACATAAGTGACTCCAAAATAATTAGTAGATTAATTGTAAACAAGAAATGCAGTGATCAACGTCCATTTAAATCACTGTCTAATTTTATTAATGGCTATACTGAAAAATCAATCACATTTAGCGCCCTCAAAACCAGACGCAATCCAATCAGTACTAGTAACACCTTTTGGAGGATTAACACACTCAGCAGGATAACGTTTAACGTTAACTACCATCGCCTTTTTAGACTTTTTATCGTACTTAAACGTGCCATAAGCCGTTTCTTGAATGGCCTGATGGCCACCCGCTAAGGCCATAGACACTTTGCCACTAGGGGTAGCGAACTCAGAGCCAGTCAAGGCGGCTTTAATAGCGGCAACATCTGATTTACCGGCTTTATCTGCGGCAGCTTTAATGCCTAATAACGCTTGCGCCATATGGTAAGAAGGGTACGTAGGAAGAGTACCGAAGCGTTTGTTATATTCTGTACGGAACCACGTATTGAGTTCACTTTCTGGCGCTAAATCTCCATTAGGCCCACGAGCACCAATAATCGTACCTTCAGGTATTTGTCCACCTAGCCGATGCATGGCTGACTCACCCGTAGTCAGCACTACTTTACTGCGACTAAATACACCGCGAGCACCTGCTTGCAATACTAAGGCTTCCATATCTCCACCCCAAAAACTGGAATGCACAACATTAGGTTTTTTAGTCAGTAAAACTGAAATTTCCGAACCATATTGACCAGCATAAATTTTAGGGAACTGTTCAGTCACTATAGTAACCCCGCTAGATAACTGCTCCATGGATTGAGAAAAGTCTCGCCATGAATCTTGTCCCCAAGCATAATTTTGATTGATGCCAGCAATAGAATTTATTTGACCTACCTCAGAGATCAAATAACGGGCCGCTGCCACACTATCCATTGTCGATGAAGCGGCTGTACGAAACACATAATTAGGTGTAGGAATAATTTTTTCGAAAATTTGCGGGGTTCCACAATCAAAAAACACAGTTAATTTCTTAGCATCTTCCGCAATCGGTGCAATCGCTTTACAACTACCACTAGAGATATACCCCACTACAATGTCCACATCATCTTTCTGCACTAATTTTTTATAATCCGCGACTTTTTGTTTGCTCGCTTCATCCACATACAAAGGGGATATTTTTGCTCCTGCCAATCCGATACTGTTATAAGGCGCAGGAAGCGTGCCGGCATTAATGCCGTCAACCAGTAACTCGGCTGCGTTGCGAGCAGGAATGCCAAAAGGGCCTGATGCTGCCCCTGATAAAAACATCACAAAACCTATTTTTAGATCTTCATTGTCGCTAGCAGCAGAAACAAATGGGCTGGCCACACACAAACCTAAGGCAGACATTGCCAACACCGATGCGGCACGTTTAGTAAAAGTACTCATGGTTTTCTCCAAGATAATTATTTTTATTGATTAACGAAAACAGAAAATGCTATCTAATCAGAACGTCTCATCATTTATGGCATTATTGTTGATGTACATTTTGACCTTAAAGGATATATGGCAATAAAGATGCCAATATAGAAAATGACGTAAACCATTGAATAAAAAGAAATTTACCTGGAGAAAGTAATGTAAGAACTGTTGAGCGCGCTCATAAAAAACGATTTCGCTCATTGTGAGCGGTTTTCGATCGACCCTTAAGGAGCCTCTGACTACGTTTTAATTAGGTTTACATCGAGATAAAATCACCTGATTTGAGGCGAGAACCACAGGTAATAGCGAGCTATTGCCAAAGTTTGCAACAAAAAATTAGGCGATTTTAGCCCGTTGGAAAGTGGTGCATGACTTGATCAGAGGTTCCTTAAGTGGCGCTAGAAAACACTTCCCTGAAACAATGCTCTTTGTGAATGACGACTAATTGGGTCTATACACAAACCAATGATCTAATAGTACGGTGGCGGGGGGAAACGAAGTGTTTTTTACGGTAACCCCTATCGCCTGCACCTGCTGAATTTGATGGGTCACTGGATTCATATGGGATGCGAAACCATCAGGATCTTCAGGGAGTTTGATACTCAACTCCTGAAACCTGGATATCAACTCTTCATTATTGGCTAAGCTTTTAGTTTGACTGACCACCGCCGCAATCGCATGTATGCCTGCATAAGCTCCTGCTGCAGCATAACTAGGGTAGCGCCCTGTCCGCTGATAAAACGTCTTAACGAACTGTTGATTTCCGACTGTTTGTGGCCAGTTCACATGATGGCGCGCAGATAACACTAAGCCCAATGGCATATCACTACCTAATGCTGCCAGAGTGTCGTAGTTCCCCCCTGCATCAAAATTCATTAGCTTCGTCTTCTCAAATAACTGAGTGTTTTTGGCCTGCTTAATAAAATTAACGAAATCAGTTCCCCAATGTCCATTCACTATAATGTCAGGCTTAGCGTTGACTAAAGCATCAATATAAATGGTGTAATCTTTTTCATTGAGCTTTGGCCAAAGCTCTGCCGTGATCTCCACGCTGATATTATTATTTTTCAAAAAATATAATAAATCATCCCAAGCACGATACCCATAATCATAATCAGGGCCAATAAAAGCGATCTTCAGTGGCCCTCTTTTGCGATAATGTTGGGCAATATATTTTGCTCCCGCCTGCATAGATTGACGAGTTCCATTATTCATACGAAAGTAATATGGGTGTAATGCCTCATCAACTAACCGAGGTGAAGCATGATCGGTGCCGACAAATATAACCTTGTTATCATAAGCCACCTTAGTAACTGCCAAAGCAACACTAGAACTTACACCGCCACAAAGAAAACTAACGTTTTCGTTGTCGATAAAACTTCTCGCCAGCTGTACCGCTCGCAGAGGTTTAGATTTTGTATCGCCAATAAGTACCTCTACGGTAGGAAAAGCAAACGATTGGCTATCACTTTCATTCTTATAAAAATGCTGATCATGCCTTTCTTTTAGTTCATCTTCTGCAATACGTATGGCCTCCACACTATCCTCACCGTAATTTGCGCTTGGTCCACTCATAGGAAATAAACACGCGATTTTAATCGAGGGTTCAATAATTGGTAGCCCAACCTCACTCGAGGTTGCATCATAAGACCCGATGAGCAATAAAAACAAAGTGTTCTTTATAACATGCGTCAACACTCGGTAGCGATGGTGCATTATTCCAAACCTAATTTTTTAATTCGGCGTTTTAAAGCATGGCGAGAAATTCCTAGCTTTTGTGCTGCGATGCCTTTTCGCCAATGACATTCATTCAAGGCTTGCAAAATCAACTCGCGCTCATTATTTTGCAAAACATCAACCATGGTTGCCTCTGTCGAACTAGCTTTATCGGTATTTTCAATATCGCTTAACATTTCTACCGGTAAATTTTGAATTTCAATTATTTTCCCTGCATAGAGTATAGTTAACCTCTCGACAAGGTTTTTAAGTTCTCTAATATTACCGGGCCAATGATAGTCATGAAATATTTCATGTACCTGATCATTTAAAACAATTCCCTGAATGCCTTCTCGACGCGAGTAAAATTGAATGAAATACTCTAACAGCAATTCTATATCCCCCTTACGCTCACGCAAACTAGGGATAAAAATTGGCATTGTATTAATACGAAAATATAAATCTTCTCGAAACTGCTTGTCTATGACTAATTGTTTTAGATTACGATTAGTGGCCATTACAACTAACACATCTACTGTTTTTTCTCTAGTCGCGCCAATAGGACGATAACGCCATGACTCTAAGAATGTTAGTAATTTAGATTGTAAATGAAAGGGAAGTTCGCCTATTTCATCTAAAAACAAAGTACCCTTATCCGCCACTTCCACCAAGCCTATTCGCTTAGACGTTGAGCTAGTATAAGACCCTTTTTCAGCCCCAAACAGTTCAGCCTCAATAAGTTCAGCGGGTAAAGATGCGCAATTAATTTCAACAAACGGTGCATTTTTACCTATAGTTTTATTATGTATTTCTCGAGCTACTAGTGTTTTTCCCACACCTGTATCGCCTAATAGTAAAACCGTTTTTACTGTACTGGCGGCCACTCGCTCAATATTTTCAGAAAGTTGTCGAAGGACCAAACTTTGACCAATTAAACCTTCCGAAAATGTTGTTTTTTCTCGAAAGTACTGCACTTCTGTTTTCAGTTTTTTTCGGGCTACATTTTCTTCTACCAGTAGCAACAACTCATCCATATCAAAGGGCTTAGTTAAATAATCTACCGCGCCCATCTTAATCGCTTGCACAATGTCTTTGGTATCACCATAAGCCGACATCATTATCACCGGAACATCAGGTAAAAGAGTTTTAAATTTAGGCAATATATCCAATCCAGATTCTTCGCCTAGCTTTACATCTAACAGTATAGCGTCTGGCTTTTCTAGCTCCGCCATATTCACACCTGAAGCACCATCGTGAGCCACAAAGCAATATATCCCTACCTGCTTTAACGCGAAAGCTAATGACCGCGTAAGGTTTTTTTCATCATCAATAATTAACACTGAAATATTATTCATTACCGTCTACTCTCTCTTTACTTGGCAAGCATAATATAACGCTAGTACCCACCCCCTCACCACTTTCTAAGGTAAGCGTACCACTATTCTTTCTCAATAACTGCGCACAAATAGATAAGCCTAATCCAGTCCCTTCTTGTTTTGTAGTGAAAAATGGTACTTGTACTTTATCCAGCAGGTCTTCACTCATACCCACGCCATTATCTGAAATAGTTATCATTGCTTGCTTTGTAGTGCCAACGTTAAGAGAAGCCTTAGCAACAACAGAAGCCACGTTTTCGACCCGTATGGATAATCGTCCGCCTTCTGGCATAGCATCTATACCATTTAGAATGAGATTCATAAAAACTTGGCGCAATTGTGCTGAGTCAGCACGAAGCACAATAGACTGGTCGCCTAAATAAACAAGTTTAATCTTCGCGTCCGACAATGTCGCTAGGGTTAATGCTTCAATACTATGTAAAAAATCTTTAACGGGTAGATCTTCTATACTCGGATCATGGGGTCTAGCATAGGACAAAAACTCTTCTACCATCGCATCAATGCGGATAATTTCTTCCGCAATAAGATCAAACATTTCCCGCTTCTCATTATCTTTTTCGGTATATTTGAGCGCATGAATAGAGGTCCGAAGTGTCGTTAATGGATTACGAATTTCATGGGCGATACCTGCTGCCAAATTTCCTAGTGCGCCTCGTCGTTCGACATCTACTCTAGAATCGATCATTGCAGCTAACTGCACACTCATTTGATTAAATGAGTGTGCAAGATCCCGCAACTCCCCAGGAGACTGTTCTGACACTCGCACGGAAAAATCGCCTTTGGCAATGGCTTTAGCCCCTTCTGTAAGCGGGATAATTAAATTTTCTAACCGTTCAGACATATGAATAAACACTAGAATGATTGCTGCGCAAGCTACCGCAACAATAATCAATAACAAGTAACGAATTCTTACTCTCGGCCTTTCTGTATTTTTTGCGTTTTTACTTAAAAACACATTCCAACCAGGTATTATTTCTCTACTTTTACTCAGAGGCTCACCCTGTGTAGTTTTCATCCCCAACACAGAAAGGTAGTTCCCTCCCATTTGAATGACCGGCTCGTAAAAATCTTTACGATAAAGGCTTGCCGCATTTTCAGTCAAAGATGCTAAACGTACTTTTAACACGATCGCTCCCAATATATGGCCGTCATGAAATAAATCACGTTTCATACCAAACCAACCTGGACGCCCATTCTCAGGCAACACGGGAGCAGTAATACTCACATTACCAAAAGTAGCGATGGTAGTTAAGGAGGGAACAGTTTGGATGTCATCGGGAATAGAACGAATCACATTGCCATTTGCATTTAAAAAATTGGCGCTGTAGACGTCGGAGCTCCCCACTTCTAAATAGATAAAATCAAGGAGCTTTTCAGACAATGCAGAGCCAGCGCCCTCTAAAAATATTTTCTCTATTTCTGGGATATCCGCTAAGTTATTTAAACGATCAGCTCTAGCGCTCAAAAAACTTTTCATTTTCTCTGACGTTGCCTCAACATCTGACTCAAGACGTTCAAGCAGAATATTTTCCAACAATGATGCAGTATAACGATCGTAAAGAAAAACGGAGACCAGTAATGGAATAATAGATAATAACAGAGAAATAAATAAGTATTTTTTAACTAGAATTAAGCGTCGATATTTAAACACGGTAACATCACCACTTTATTGATATTTTTTCGGAATCATTCCGAATCATCATCCCTGCAGGCAATGACAATGTGTTGCAGAAAGTAAAAACAACTCAGTGATACGTAAGGCATACGGTTACAGTCACATCACCTAACACTACGAAAAAAAGTTAAGTCAATTAAAAGCATCTACCTTTATCGGCATCTAAATTTTCAGCGACCTAGATATTTTCCAAATATCACTACTGATAACCAAGGTAAACAACAAAAATATGGCTACGAGCGATATGATGACACATTAGAAGAAACTCTGCGCAGTACCACAAACCAGTCAACTTTAATTCACTGGATACATTTGCCAAAATATTAACTGATAAAATAACGCTGCTGAACAATTACATTAGCACGTAATCACTTATGGTTACCTCTATTAATTCAAACTTGCCTCAGCACGAGTTCTTACGCTCGCTCCGCCAGGCATTCTTCGCAGCTCATGGCTGGCCCTTAACAAGAAGAATAACAACGCGGATGAGTGTAAGAGTCGCGCCTGAAGGGGCTTTTAGTCATTTACAATTAATAGAGGTGCCCTTATGCTAACAACTCCATAAACGGCTTAAGACGAATACTTAATGTTTCGTTCTTCAGGCTCATTTCTGGATGGGGAAATACTAAAGACTCTTATTAAAGAGTTATTCAAAACGCGCATTGACGAAAGTCTTATCACATAGACTATTAACAAGAATGTAAAACACACAGCGCGCTTATTTTGTAAAACAAATATTGCCGTCATCACCTACGGTGACAATAATCGTGTCACCCGCTACAAAACCTCCAGACAATAACAGCTGTGCCAATGGGTTTTCTATCAATTGTTGAATAGTGCGTTTTAATGGTCTTGCACCATATACCGGGTCAAAACCGGCATCAGATAGCTTATCTAGCACTTGATCAGTTAAGGTGATATTGATTTCACGATCCGCTAAGCGGTTTTTTAAACCCGCTAATTGAATATCAGCAATACCTCTTATTTGATCTTTTGCCAATGGGTGGAACACCACTGCTTCATCAATACGATTAATAAATTCAGGACGGAAGTGTTTCACTACTACCTCCATGACGGCGGTTTTCATCGCATCATATCTATGTTGATTCGCTAGCTCTGCCGAACTGTCAGAATCGTCATCACTCGTTCCATCTAAGCTAGGCAGGTCAAAACTCACGTTATCGAATGATCGGTTCTGCCCAATTTCTTGTATGGCATCGGAACCTAAATTGGAGGTCATCACAATGACCGTATTGCGAAAATCAACAGTGCGGCCTTGGCTATCGGTTAAGCGGCCATCATCGAGCACCTGTAATAATATATTAAACACATCCGGATGGGCTTTTTCAATCTCATCTAATAACAACACGGAATACGGGCGACGACGAATCGCTTCGGTTAAGTAACCACCCTCTTCATACCCTACATATCCGGGAGGCGCTCCTACCAAACGTGCCACTGCATGTTTTTCCATAAACTCTGACATATCCAGTCGCACCATGGCATCAGGGCTATCAAATAAAAACTCAGCTAAGGTTTTACATAATTCAGTTTTACCCACACCCGTTGGCCCTAAAAACAAGAATGAACCGTTAGGGCGGCTAGGGTCAGACAAACCGGCGCGGGAGCGACGCACCGCATTAGAGACGGCCACAATCGCTTGCTCTTGCCCTATCACGCGATGATGTAACTCTTCTTCCATGTGTAATAATTTTTCACGCTCACCTTCGAGCATTTTAGATACGGGGATACCCGTCCATTTTGAGACGACGTCAGCAATCTCCTCTTCGGTCACCTTATTGCGCAGCAGTTTCATTTCGACTACATCCGCTTGGCTAGCCGCATTAAGTTGTTTTTCTAACTCTGGAATAACGCCGTATTGTAATTGTGAAATACGCTCTAAATCACTTGCTCGTCTCGCGGCATCCATATCCACTCGTGCCTGCTCTAAAGTCGCTTTAATTTCTACCGTGCCATGTAAGGCGACTTTTTCGGTGTTCCATATTTCTTCTAAATCGTTGTATTCTTTTTCCAGTACCACAATACTTTTTTCCATTGAGGCAAGACGTAAGCGCGAGGCATCGTCGTCATCTCTTTTGACGGCTTCACGTTCGATTTTCAGCTGAATAAGACGGCGTTCTAAACGGTCTAAGGCTTCGGGCTTAGAATCAATTTCCATACGGATACGGCTTGCCGCTTCGTCTATTAAGTCGATTGCCTTATCCGGTAGCTGCCTATCGGTGATATAGCGCTGGGATAATTTAGCTGCAGCGATAATAGCTGAATCGGTAATATCTACGCCATGATGTACTTCGTAGCGCTCTTTTAAACCACGAAGAATGGCGATGGTGTCGGTTTCGGATGGCTCATCCACTAGGATTTTTTGAAAACGACGTTCTAATGCGCTATCTTTTTCAATAAATTGCCGATATTCGTTTAAGGTCGTTGCTCCCACGCAATGCAATTCGCCACGGGCTAATGCGGGCTTTAACATATTGCCAGCATCCATCGCACCATCGGCTTTGCCTGCGCCAACCATGGTATGTAGCTCATCGATAAAAATAATAATGCGGCCTTCTTGCTTAGATAGCTCATTAATAACCGCTTTTAAACGTTCTTCAAATTCACCACGAAATTTTGCACCGGCTAACAACGAGCCTAAATCTAATGACAGAACCCGTTTGTTTTTTAAGCCTTCTGGCACTTCACCGTTAACAATGCGTTGTGCAAGACCTTCAATAATGGCGGTTTTACCTACTCCAGGCTCACCGATTAATACAGGGTTGTTTTTCGTGCGACGTTGTAATACTTGTATAGTACGACGAATCTCATCGTCGCGACCAATCACCGGGTCAAGCTTGCCGGCTTCTGCTTGGCTGGTGAGATCAACGGTGTATTTCTCTAATGCTTGACGATTTTCTTCAGCATCGGGGTTATCAACGGTTTCTCCTCCGCGCACGGTTTCTATTGCTTGCTGCAGTCGCTTAATATCACCGTGGGTCATTAATAATTTACCCAATGATGTCGAGCCATCTTCCATCGCGACTAAAATAAGGCTTTCGCTAGAAATATAAGCATCACCATTATCTTGGGATTTTTTATCGGCCAAATTTAATAACCGGCCCATCTCTGGCGACATTTGAACATCACCGTTCGGGTTTTGTATTTTAGGAAGGTCATCTAACTGTTTAGCTAATTCGTTACGTAAAACTGCTGTATCAAAGCCTGCCTGTGCCAATAAGGGACGAACCGTGCCGCCTTGTTGATTCAACATAGAAGACAATATATGCAACGGCTCTAAGCGTGTGTGATCACGCCCCAATGCTAACGATTGCGCATCAGATAATGCAGTTTGCAATTGGTTGGTTAAACGATCAATACGCATAACAAATTCCTAGGCATAGGTAAAAGAATGACTCATGACTTATATGAGGCGAATAATATTGAATTCAAGCACGACTGTATCAAAAGGCATATTAACAATCGCTGCCTTTTAACAAACAATGTCACTTAATCAGACAGATTTCATTTGGCGGTTGAAAAGCATTATTATTGTTTAATCACCGCCCGTATATATTATTTCTTTGACGTGACAGATGGCCCTATAAAGGTAGCCATTTCTTCAGCGGTGATTGCATCATTATCTACAGCACGGACGATAAACTTTATTTCATTTGCGATATTATTTAACGCATCTTGCGGAATACTCACCCGTACAGGAATAGAGAAAATCTCACCTTCATCCAATTGTACTTTTTTTGCTTTTCCTAAGCTGAATGGCTGATCTGAGTCTATTTCGACAATAAACTCATGGGACTGTCGATCCATATTATTAATCTTTACCATATACACGTTTTGTATTTGACCACTACGCACTCTAAACATTTGCGCTCCACGATCACGACTAACGTCAATCGTTAACGGCTTTCTATTGGCTATGGTATAAACAAATGCGCCACACATGATGATTAAGATGGCTATATAGGCAAATACGCGAGGGCGCAGAAACTGTGTTTTACCGTTCTCTAACTCATCATCACTGGTAAAACGAATTAACCCGCGAGGGTATTCCATTTTATCCATCACCGCGTTACACGCATCCACACACAAACCACAGTTGATACATTCATACTGTAAACCGTCACGAATATCGATATCTACTGGGCACACCTGCACACACCAAGAACAATCGATACAATCGCCTTTGCCTTCAGCTTTATAATCTTCATCAGGTTTGCGAGCTCCACGAGGATCACCACGCTCCGTGTCGTAATGTACAGCCAAGGTATCATCGTCATACATAACTGACTGGAAACGCGCATAAGGACACATATATTTGCAGACCTGCTCACGTAAAAAACCTGCATTCATGTAGGTCATACCAGTAAAGAATAATGTCCAAAAAATCGCAGTGAAGTTGTCGAAGACTAAGAAGCCGGCATCATTAAAGTGTGGAACAAAACCCACTAGCAATTCACGAACGGGGTAGAAATACGCGACAAAAGTAAAACCGGTAATAAAAGAAATGACAAGCCAAAGGAAGTACTTACTCGTTTTACGCAAAAACTTTTCTACTGTCCAAACACTCTTATCTAGCTTTATACGCTTATTTCGATCGCCTTCACAAAAATGCTCCGCCCAAATAAACATCAGTGTCCACACAGTTTGCGGGCAAGTAAATCCACACCACACTCGACCAAGAAAAGCTGTGACGGTGAATAAAGCAAAAGCAGAAATAATTAACAACCAAGCGAGCAACATGCCATCTTGAGGGCCAAAGGTAATCCAAAAAATGTGGAATTGCCGGGAGGGAAGATCAAACAAAATGGCCGGGCGGCCATCAATAGTGAGCCACGGCAGTAACAAAAAGCCTAGCATCAATGGTAGGCCAGCGTAACGCCGTAGTGATTGATAAAAACCAGAGATTTTTCGAATATAGACTTTTTCTTCTGACTCGTAAAGGTTCACGTAACGAATAGGACTTTCGCTTTCGTTATCTTTTTGAGTAACCTTTGGGTCAGCTTTTTTTGTCATAAGAAATCTCTGGATTACTGTAGTCCTCGGAGCTTACTTTTTTCGGCCTACTCTAATGATAAGCTGTACACATAAGCCGTTAGCAAATGAATTTTATCTTCACGCAAACGGTTTTGCTGTGCCGGCATGACACCATTACGGCCTTGACGCAAACTTTGTCGAATACCGGCTGGGGTTCCTTCGTACAACCAAATATCATCCGTTAAATTAGGGGCGCCCATTGCATAATTGCCTTTAGCGTCGCTGCCATGGCAAGCTACACAATTTGCTGAATATATTTTTTGACCTGCCTCAACTAAGCTTGCATCATGTTCTGCACCCGATAGACTTAATACATATTGAGTAACCGTGTTAATGCCTTTTTCACCCAGTACACCTGACCATGCTGGCATTGCCGCATTACGACCATTAACTAACGTGTGCTTAATATTTTCTGGCGCACCGCCATACAACCAATCGTTATCGGTTAAATTCGGAAAGCCTAACCCGCCACCAGCATCTGC
>JBLHVA010000029.1:0-12573 GCA_047630005.1 Candidatus Endobugula sp.
TCTTGCTCGACTAATAAGTCCCCTACTTCGACTTCACTACCCGCATCAAATAAAATTTTAATAATACGGCCGGATAAATCTGCAGTCACTTCTAAACCTTTGGCAGCTTCTAAAGAACCAATAGCAGTCAGTGTCGATTCCCATTCATAAGCCTGTACTTTTTCAGCGGAAATAGTCGTCGGCGGTTCTTGCACCGCTTTACCTACTTCAATTAAGGTCAGTATCTGCAAGCCTTTTACTGACACAATCGCAGCAATAACTAGGATTATTCCTAGTACAGTAAAAAAGACATTTTTAATCGTCATCAAACAAAATCCTATGTTGGAGCAATATTTTAATCTTAATATCACTGGTGTCCAGTTAACTTCATGAGAGTTGGCAATAAGCCATATCGACGACGGCCAAGCAGTCTCATGATAAATAAGAGACTTGAGAATCAAAACAAGACCGCGTCATTCCGGAAAGCGTTTTTTGCTTATCCGGAATCCAGTAATTTCAGGCTCTGATTGGGTACAGGTTACCGGATCAAGCCCCACTACTGTTCGAGATGATTTTAATTTCTTCATTTTTCCTAACGTTATATTGTTACTTTCTTTACCTCAAAGAAAGTAACCAAAGGAGGAGGGTCTATTCGCAGGCCTTGCCTCCCATGGATGGGGGGATACTTGAAAAACGCAGGAGCAGTTTTTTATCGGCTCTTCTGCGCGCTTCGCCAGAAAAGGCACTGCGGAACTCGTCGCCAAAAAACGCTCCTCAAACAGTCCTCGCTTAACCCTTTTCTGACTCCAGTGCTCGACTGCTCTAAGGCGTTTGTCTGTACTAGCCGAAATAAAGTCTCCCTTGACTAAACATTCATCTAATCTAGAGTCTAAAACGGTTACAGCTATTTCACTTAATTTATCCCGACAGTAGTGGGACCAAGCCCGGCATGACGAGCCCAATATGACAACATTAAGTTAACGCACAGTAGTGTCTTAATATACGATAACAATTGGAAAGAGTTTATCAGGGAAGAGTTTTTTCTTCATAAAACTTCAATCAATTATTTGATAGAAAGTGCAGCGATACCACGCTGACAATCAGCAATAACATCTTTAATGTCTTCTAGACCTACGGCGATGCGAACAAGATTTTCGCTTATACCTGCTTGCAATTTAGCCTCATCAGACAAACGGCTATGGGTAGTCGTGGCAGGATGCACGATGGTAGTTTTGGTATCACCTAAGTTTGCCGTTAACGATAATACTTTCATAGCATTAATAAATCGCCACGCTTCGTCGCGCCCACCTTTAACTCTAAACGACAATACACCACCGAAAGCACTTTGCTGTTTGCGTGCGAGTACGTGCCCTTCGTGAGTCGGGAGTCCCGCATAAAACACTTTTTCGATTTCGGGTTGTTCGTTCAACCACCACGCTAATTCCAGCGCGTTGCATGAATGTGCCTGCATGCGTATACGTAAGGTTTCTAAACTTTTTAGAAAAATCCATGCATTAAATGGGCTTAATGTCGCACCGCAAGTACGAATGACGGCTAGCACTTCGTCCATTTCTTGCTGTCGACCTACGACGACGCCACCTAGACAACGGCCTTGGCCATCTAAATATTTCGTCGCCGAATGAATAACAATATCAGCTCCCATTTCAATGGGGCGCTGTAACGCAGGGGTACAAAAGCAATTATCAACGACGAGTAAACAGTCGTTATTTTTGGCAATAGCAGACACTCGCTCAATATCCGCGACTTCGCACAAAGGATTAGAGGGGGTTTCTAAAAAGAGTAATTTTGTTTTATCGGTAATGGCCGCTTGCCATTGTTCGTAATCTGTTAATGTGACAAAGCTAACTGTTATACCAAATTTTTTCAGGTATTTAGTAAACAATACATCGGTTGTACCGAAGACGCTGCGCGAGCAAACAATATGTTCGCCACTTTCTAACAAAGCCATACAGGTAGCTAAAATTGCTGCCATGCCGGATGCGGTGGCAACTGCGGTTTCGGCACCTTCTAATGCGGCAATGCGATCTTCAAAGGTACGTACGGTTGGATTGGTATAACGAGAATACACATTGCCATCTTCATCTCCAGCAAAACGAGCGGCTGCCTGTTCTGCTGAATCAAAGACATAACTCGATGTGGTAAAGATAGGTTCGCAATGCTCACCTTCACTAGTACGTGAAATACCTGCACGAACCGCCAAGGTATCAAGACCTAGGTTGAGTTCGTGATCTTCGATAAAATCTTTTTTATGACTTTCGATAGAACTGTCTATGCCGTCATCCTTGTGATCGCTCATACTTTTTCTCTTTGCCTTTTTTCTTGGCTTTTTCTCTGACTTAAAGCAGCCCTAGGCATTCTCGGCCGAGTCGTTATGAATGCCGACAACGTTACTGTTATCTAGATCTAGCTCTCGCTGTTTGGTTTGTGCTTTTTCGCTGCGTTTTTCTGCTAGACGATCAAAATATGACTGATCTACATCATGAGTCACGTAATTTCCATCAAATACCGCACAATCAAATGTAGTGATATCTGGATTGCCTTCGGATGACGCTTGTATCAAGTCGTCTAAATCTTGATACACTAACCAATCAGCACCAATAGCGGTACAAACTTCTTGGGTAGTTAAACCATGGGCGATGAGTTCTTGTGCGGTAGGCATATCAATACCATACACATTAGGATACTTAACCGGTGGCGCTGCCGATGCAAAATACACTTTTGCTGCACCCGCATCTCGTGCCATCTGGATAATTTGTTCACATGTGGTGCCACGTACAATAGAGTCATCAATAAGCAAAACGTTTTTGCCTTTAAACTCTAGCGGTATAGGGTTTAGCTTTTGTCGAACCGATTTTTTACGTTGCTGCTGGCCCGGCATAATAAATGTGCGACCGATATAACGGTTTTTCACCAAGCCTTCACGAAATTTCACACCTAAAGTGTGGGCTAAAGCCTGTCCTGCTACACGACTACTTTCGGGGATAGGAATGACGACATCAATATCATGCAGAGGAAATTCACGTAGAATTTTTTCTGCTAATTTTTCACCTTGACGTAAGCGAGCCTTATAAACAGAGATGCCATCAATAATTGAATCAGGACGAGCAAAGTAGACATGTTCAAAAATACATGGTGTGCACTGAGTCTCTTCTGCACATTGTCGAGTATGTAACTCTCCTTCTTTACTAATATAAATGGCTTCGCCAGGGCGTACATCACGGGTTAAGGTAAAGCCAGCCACATCTAGCGCTACACTTTCTGAGGCAATCATGTATTCTTTACCTAAGGCAGTTTGTCGCTCGCCAAAGACTAGCGGACGGATACCATTAGGATCACGAAAAGCAACTAGACCATAGTTGGCTATAAGACTCACCACCGCATAGCCACCAATAACACGTTTATGTACGCCTTCTATCGCACGCATAAAGTCTTCAGCAACGGGTTGATGCTTGTGGATTTTTTGTAGTTCTTGTGCAAATACATTAAGCAGTACTTCGGAATCTGAATCGGTATTCATGTGACGTAAGTCAGTGCTATACAGATCGTCACATACAGATTCCGCATTAGTTAAATTACCGTTATGCGCCAAAGCGATACCATAAGGCGAGTTCACATAAAAAGGTTGTGCCAATGCTGGGCCTGAACTACCTGCAGTTGGATAACGCACGTGACCAATACCATAATTGCCCACTAACCGCTGCATATGACGCGTACGAAATACGTCTTTTACAAGACCGTTGGCTTTTTGCTGTGAGATGCGACCTTCTTCACAGGTCACCATTCCAGCTGCATCTTGACCACGATGCTGTAACATCGTTAATGCATCATATAACTGCAAATTTACGTCAGTTTTACCAACAACACCGACAACACCACACATAGGCTTTAACTCTTAAATATTACGAAGGAGAAAATCAAACAATCGGACTAAACAAAGAAGAAAATAAGGACATTAGCTCATGAAAACCTTCTTCCATGCTTAAAAAATGAGGAATAAGCGCTGACTCCATCCACCAATCATCTTGGTCTATAGGGACAACAATAGGAACATATAAAACGACCGCTAAAATCATCAACACGCCGCGGCCTAAGCCAAAAAATACGCCAAGAACACGATCAGCGTTAGATAAACCTGTTACTTTTACTAATGACGCTACCAAATAGCTGAGTGCGCTACCCAATAATAACGACACGACAAATAATGTGGAAAATGCGGCCATCTGTTGCGCGGACGGTGTCGCGGCATAGGCTTCAAAATGCGGTACAAGATGCGGACTAAATAGCGTTGCAATAATAAACGCAGAAATCCATACAGCCAGGGATAGCGCTTCTTTAATAAAACCGCGTTTTAAGCTAATCACACTTGAGATTAACAGTATGAGAACAATTACCCAGTCGGCCCAGTTCATTATCATGGTATTTACACGCTACAGGCTATCAATGAGGCGGCATTTTAACAGAGCGAACCGCGGGTTTATAGCTCAGTGTGAGCGTTGATTCATCAAAATACTGTTATTTTTTCGAAAAACGTAAAATCTGGCTGTTTACTCGGTATGTTTTGTCGATATTCACTTTAGCCTTGCCCGCTCTGCTGCGGTCAATATAAGGGCCTACTAGCACACGAAAAAACTCACCTTTGGCAGTATTAACTGACCGCACATAGGCTTTATAGGTTTTATCGAGTAACTTTTTATTTAACGCCTTGGCATGTGCCTGAGACTGGAAACTGGCCACCTGAATTACCCATGAGTCAGGTAATCCCTTTTTATTAAGCTTTAACGTCGCGATAGACGGGATATTTTTTGCTATTTCCTTTGCTTTAGCATTACTTACAGTACTGCCTATACTAGCCGAACTATCTAGGTCTCCACTGGCATCAGTGCTTGGCTGAAACGCATCATTTGGGTTAGGTGCTGGAATTTGTACAGTCGATTGCGGAGGAGCAATAACAATCGTACGAACATCTGGCTTAGGCGGAATCAAGGACTGCGTATTAACCACGACTCTGCCATCACTTTCACGACTAAAAAGAGACGGTAAAAATATCACGCCTAGGGAAATTAATACCATCACGCCCACTAGCCGCTGTTTCATTGTTGTATCCAACACTTACTCCCCATTAGTTAAACGTCGTTATCCATTATGGGACTGTATCGCCGCAACCGTAAAAAATGAACCAAACACGACAATTCTATCATGTTCGCTTGATTGATTTACTGCTTCATCAAATGCCTGCTCTATTGTATCAAAGGCGTGAGAGCATTGATTCGTGTCTTGTAAAATATTACTTAATAAGGCAGTCGAAGCGGCACGTTGATTCATCGCTAACTCACCCACAAACCATTGATCAATTTGACTCGCTAGCAGGCTAACAATAGACAGAATATCTTTATCGTCCATTACCGCGAAGACGGCAATGGTATTGCCATGTGACGACTGCTCATCTAATTGCAATAGATCACTTAGCACCTCTGCCGCAGCTGGATTATGTGCCACATCAAAAATGATTGTTCTATTACGATAAGTGTCAGTTTGGTAACGCCCAGTTAAGCTTAATGCTGCTAGTACTTTACTCAACAAGAGCGAACGCTGTTCAGCTGAATGAGGTAATAGTTTACTGATATGCAAGGCTTGCAAACCAGCCGCCACACTATTTAGCGGTAATGTCGGCAGGGGCAATGTGATCGCTTCTTCGAGATCATTTTATGTAGCATTCGCTTTCCACTGCCACGCGGTGCTATCTAGCGGTATGACTGAAAAATGCTGATCAATCACGAATACATTTTGATTACTGGCTTCTTGTACTTGAATAAAATCCGACAAACTTTGTGTGAGATCTTGTTCGGTAATGATAGTGGGCCTCTGCTCTCTTGCTACCCCGAGCTTTTCTAAGGCAATGACTTCTCTATCACTACCCAACCACTCTTCATGATCAACCGCGATAGACGTCACAATGGCAATATCGGTATCGACAATATTCACTGCATCTAATCGTCCGCCCAAGCCCACTTCTAATACAACATAGGGGGTTTGTTGCTGTACAAAAACCCATAGTGCAGCCAAGGTGCCAAATTCAAAATACGTCAGTGATACATCACCTCTAGCTTGATCTATTGCGGTGAATGCCTCGCAAATCAACGCATCCGCTACCGGCTTACCGCCAATACGAATGCGCTCACTATAATGATGTAAATGAGGAGACGTAAAACTACCCACTTTATAATCTTGGGCAAGCAATACATGCTCGATCGTTGCCACACATGAACCTTTGCCATTAGTACCGGCCACGGTAAAAACATACCCATCGTTAATAGCTAAAGCACCGGAGTACTCATGACTGATATCAGAAGGGGGGTGTAGAAGATTGAGATTGTTGGCAACTTGATAGATGCGTGATAGACCGAGGTCAATCGCTTGAGGATGCAGCGTTTCTAGCCACGCTAACCAATCAGAAAGTTTTGAAAAGCGTGGCATAAAATAATATATCGTCGTCTTTTATGAATGACAGAATGTATAAGTTACAGCAAGATTTAACTTTCTTCTTGCGTAGGCTTTTGTTCTAACTCTTGTACTGGCTCTTGTACTGGCTCTTCTGCCAATTCAACCGGAGAATAGTTAGTGAACTTAGCTAGTAAACCACCCACTTTTTCACGAGAATCTTTGCGATGAATAATCATATCAATAGCGCCATGTTCTAACAAAAACTCACTACGCTGAAAACCTTTCGGTAATTTTTGACGGATAGTTTGTTCAATAATATGCGGGCCCGCAAAACCAACACGTGCACCAGGTTCTGCTGCATTAATATCACCTAACAAGGCAAGACTTGCCGACACACCACCATAAACAGGGTCTGTCATAAATGATATATAAGGTGTGCCCTGTTGTTTTAAGCGCTCGATAACCGCACTGGTCTTGGCCATTTGCATCAGAGAGATTAATGCCTCTTGCATACGCGCACCACCAGTTGCTGCAAAACAAACAAAAGGGATATTTTCTTCTAAAGCGACTTGCGCCGCGCGAGTGAACTTTTCACCTACTACATATCCCATTGAGCCACCGTGGAATGCAAACTCAAAAGCAACCGCTACGATTGGCTGACCATTTAAATTGCCACGCATAGCCACTAATGCATCTTTTTCGCCAGTCGCTTTTTGCGCGGCAGATAGACGATCTTTATACTTTTTAACGTCTTTAAAGTTAAGTCGATCAACCGGCATGATGTCTGCTGCCAGCTCTTCACGATAGCCTTCATCCAGAAAGATATCTAATCTGCGGCGTGCACCAATACGAAAATGATGATCACATTTTGGGCACACATCTAAGTTTTTTTCTAGCTCTGGTCTATATAGTACCGAGCTACATTTAACACATTTTTTCCACAGGCCTTCCGGAACACGACTGCCGCTACCACCTTTGGCGCCTGATCGGCTTGGTACAATTTTATCTAACCAGCTCATTTCATTCTCTTTTGTTAACTATCCAGACCGCTGCGAATACCTGCGGCCAATTGTCCAATTGATGACACGATCACATCGTGGCTTTCATTTTGTAAGGTGCCCATTTTATCAACAAATACACTGCCAACAACAGCACCATCGGCATATTCTGCAACAGATTTTGCCGATTCACCGTCTTTAATACCAAAACCAACACAAATAGGGAGTTCGGTATGCTGGCGAATGAGTGTTAACTTGTCTTTAACTGACTTTAAGTCTAAGTTACCAGCACCTGTCACGCCTTTAAGTGAAACATAATACACAAAACCACTCGCTAAGCTTACCACTTCGCGTATTCGTTGAATCGTTGTTGTCGGTGCCAGCAAGAAAATATTCACGATTTCTACGCGTTTCAATTCAGCATTTAATTCCACCGCTTCTTCTGGCGGTAGATCTACTGTTAATACGCCATCAACACCGGAATCTGAGGCGATGGAAGCGAATTTACTATACCCCATACGCTCTATTGGGTTTGCATAACCCATTAATATGACAGGCGTTCCAGTATCGGTTTCCCGAAATTGCTTCACCACCGCCATTGTACTAGTAAGACTAACATTGTGTACTAAAGCGCGCTCATGCGCTCGTTGAATAACGGGCCCTTCTGCCATTGGATCAGAAAAGGGGATGCCCAACTCTATAATATCTGCGCCATTAGCCACTAAGGCATGCATAGCATGCAAGGTAATGTCGGGTGAAGGGTCACCACTGACTATATACGTGACTAAAGCTTTTTTATTGGATTCTTTAAGCGCTAGCATGCGCTGATTAATACGATTCATGTTGCTCTTCATTTTAAACTGTTATTCCGTCTAATTCTGCCATGGTTAATATATCTTTATCGCCACGCCCAGATAGATTAACAATGATAATTTTATCTTTGGGCATGTCACGTGCCATTTTTTCTGCATAAGCTAATGCATGACTGGTTTCAAGTGCGGGCATAATCCCTTCAACTTGTGTCAGCTCTCTAAACGCGGCTAAGGCTTCTTGATCATTAATGGCCACATAATTAACGCGGCCAATATCTTTTAACCAAGAATGTTCTGGGCCTACACCGGGATAATCTAAACCAGCAGAAATCGAATGTGTGTCTTTGATCTGGCCGTTCTCATCTTCCATCAAATAAGTACGACTACCGTGTAATACACCTGGAATGCCATCGTTTAGAGGTGCAGCATGACGCCCTGTCTCAACACCATCACCACCCGCTTCCACTCCGTACATCTCAACAGATTCATCATTAAGGAACGGGTGAAATAAACCAATGGCATTAGAACCGCCGCCAACACAGGCTACTAATGCATCCGGCAAGCGTCCGGCTTGGTTGAGACATTGCTGACGCGCTTCGCGGCCAATAATTGATTGGAAGTCTCGTACTAATTCAGGATAAGGATGCGGACCAGCCACTGTGCCTATAATGTAGAAAGTATCATCCACATTGGTCACCCAATCACGCATCGCTTCGTTCATTGCATCTTTTAAAGTACGCGTACCGGATGTCACTGAATGCACTGTTGCACCGAGCAACTTCATACGATAGACATTAAGTGCCTGACGACGAACATCTTCTTCGCCCATAAACACTTCGCATTTAAGCCCTAAACGTGCAGCAACTGTTGCGCTAGCAACACCGTGCTGCCCGGCACCAGTCTCAGCAATAATACGAGTTTTACCCGAATATTTAGCTAATAATGCTTGGCCAATAGTGTTGTTTACTTTATGTGCACCCGTATGATTTAAATCTTCACGTTTTAGATATATTTGTGCGCCGCCGACTCTATTACTCCAACGTTCAGCGTGATATAGCGGTGATGGTCGACCTACGTAGTGTGCCATATCTTTATCGAATTCAGCTTGAAACACAGGGTCATTTTTCAGGCGCTGGTACATCGAATCCAAATCATCCAGCGCCGAAATTAAGGTCTCAGATACAAATCGACCACCGTACACGCCAAAATGACCAGACTTGTCAGGAAAGCTAGAAAAATCAATATCGGCTACATTAGTTAAATCATTCACTTACTTATTACTCCATGCTTATTGGCAATACATATTGCATATATCTCTACATTAAAAGAGCGGCTATCTGGCACAATGATTATTAAGAAATCTCTAAGAAAATCATGCACTACTTTGCATCGGTTTTATCTCGATGAAAACTTGACTTAGAGGTATTCAGAGGCTTCTTAAGTAATTATCTTTGCGTTTTTAATAAAATCAACAATCTTTTTAGGGTCTTTTTTTCCTGGGGATACTTCAACACCACCACTCACATCAACACCATAAGGCAGTGTCTTACTTACCGCAGCAGTGATATTTTCTGGTGTTAAGCCACCCGCTAAAACAATAGGAGGCAAACCTTGCTGTGTTGGAACCCTATCCCAATCAAACGTTTCACCTGTGCCACCGGGAACGCCTTTACTATAGGCATCTAGCAATATACCAGATGCATTAGGGTACATTGAGATAACCCTTTCAAGATCTACATCTGCTTTCATTCGTACCGCTTTCATATACGGTCGATGAAACTCGTCACAAAAATCCGACGATTCATCACCATGAAATTGCAACACATGCAGGCCTACCGAACGGATAACATGCTCTATAGTAAATTTATCTTCGTTGACGAATAAACCCACCACTGTCACAAACGGCCCAACGGCTAACGATACTTCTCTTGCCACATCAATAGATACATTGCGTGGACTGGGAGAATAGAACACCAATCCAATCGAATCCGCTCCTGCATGAACCGCAAACAAAGCGTCTTCAACCGATGTAATACCGCATACTTTTACGCGAGGTGGTGATTGATAGCTCTGTAATCGGCTCACATTATTCCCATAATCGATATGTTCAGCTGAAAATATCCAATATATGAATACTCAATATAACCAAATAATAAACAAGAGATTCTAGCAGACTTCACGTTGCTAAGAAATAAGGTCCTTTTGGTCTTTGCGGTAAGTTATGGTTTTCATCGTATTCTACTGCGACCAAATACAGGCCATCTGGTGGAGCTGTTACGCCACCACATTGACGATCTTGGCTATCTAGCACTTCCTTTATCCAAGATACCGGTTTTTCTCCAGCGGCAATGGTACTTAACACACCTACAATATTTCTAACCATATGATATAGAAAAGCCGTTGCTTGAATTTCCACTACGATAAAATCGTCCTGCCGATGAACGTTGATATAGCGCATATCTCGAACAGCATTATTTGCTTGGCATTGAGCCGCACGAAATGCACTAAAGTCGTGCCGACCTATTAATACTTGACTCGCTTCTGCCATTGCGTTCATGTTCAATTGCCTTCTATCCCATGTCACAAAATTTTTGAGCAGTGCCGAGTGTGTACGTGTGTTATAAATCACATAACGATAAGTTCGGTGCTTAGCGCTAAAACGAGAATGAAAGTCACAACTAACATTTTTTGCCCACCTAATAGCCACACCATCAGGCAACTTAGCATTTGCCCCTCTTAACCAGGCGGTATCATTGCGTTTAGCCACGGTATCAAAATGAACCACTTGGTTTGTCGCATGTACCCCAGCATCAGTACGTCCGGCACAAACCAATTTAATAGGTTCGTTAGCAATCAATGAAAATGCATTCTCTAAAGCCGATTGTACTGTTGTTGTATCATGAGGTTGCGATTGAAAACCATGAAATACATGCCCCACATATTCAATACCTAAGGCCACTCTTTGCATACCTTCAGGAAACCCATCAACGGTATCAATATCGCAGTTACGCCTGTAAGGTTTTTTGGTCGTAAATATGGCATTTGTCATAGAAGCTAATTTGTTCGTTATGCTTTTATAAAATAGATTGGTTTCGTCTAATTTTTATCAGTATTTTCTTTATAAATCCATTAACCCAACCAAAAACGACCGCATTAGCGGTCGTTTTTAAGTAACAATTGATATGAGTATATATTGAAGAGGAATTACAAATCTTGCAAGAGCTTTTCTGCTGTTGTTTTTTGTTCTTCACTACCCTCTTCCATCACTTCTTGCAGGATATCTTCCGCACCATCCATGTCACCCATATCAATATAAGCTTGCGCAAGATCTAATTTAGTTCCCACTTCATCTTCATCAGTTTCAAAATCGGTGTCATCTTCTTCCGATACTGGAGCAACGAGTTCATTTTCATTCAACACTTCTGGCTCTTCTAAAACGTCGTCCTGCGCTGTCATCGACTCCATAGCCTCATCCAAGCCATCTTCGATATTGAATTCGGTTTCGGTTTCGGTTTCGGTTTCGGTTTCGGTTTCGGTTTCGGTTTCGGTTTCGGTTTCGGTTTCGGTTTCGGTTTCGGTTTCGGTTTCGGTGACATCATCAAGAATCGCTGTCATCTCATCAAGCTCTTTGTCTAGAGATGCCATATCTAAATCAGCAGGAGGTAAGTCTAAATCAAACTCGTCGGCTGGTTCTGCCAAGGTAGTCTCAAGACTGACCTCTTGTTCGTCTTCATCAAGATCTAAAGAAAAGATATCCTCCTCAGCACTACCTGTCACATCGATTGAGGCGTCTGCTGTTTCTGATTCTACATTATCCGGCTCAGCACTAGCCTTAGGCTCAACAACTCCATCACCTAAATCTGACAAGTCTAGCTCGGTATAATCTATATCTAAATCTATATCGTTTTCACTCGCTATTTCTGATTCATCTAGCGTATTACTTTCTAACTCTTCTGATCCTTTATTATTGATAGGATCATCATTAACTAACTCCGCCTCAGCGGTGCTAACGTTCACAGGCTTCTCATCAACACTAAGAAGGTCCAAATCTAGATCCAGATCGAAGTCCAAATCCATGTCGCCTTCAGCATCTATTTCATTTTCAAGTTCACCACTGTCAAATGAAACATCTAACTTATCTTCATTTTCATTTAAAAATGCATCTAACTCACTTTCACTTAAAACAGTTGTATCGTCACTTTCATCATTATCAGCAGGTAGGTTACTCTCAACTTCCGTATCCAATAAATCAAATTCCAATCCTAGATCATCTTCGGCATCATCTACATCCCCTACACCATCAAGTAAATCATCATCAAGAT
>JBLHVA010000030.1:0-12557 GCA_047630005.1 Candidatus Endobugula sp.
ACCGCAGAAACAAGCACAATAATAAAGATATCGGTTGTTGGAATTTTGCCTAGCAAACGTAATGATGTCCACTCGAAGGTACCCAACACCACCATAAACATGACACCTACCAGTGCCGCTAATGGAATGATTTCGATAAGGGATGAACCGAAAAGAATACAGGCTAATAGTGCGAGCGCAGCAGTAATGCCGGATAAACGGCCACGACCACCGGAGTTAATATTAATCATGCTTTGACCAATCATCGCACAGCCACCCATACCACCGAAGAAACCATTGGTGGTGTTAGCGATACCCTGACCAATACACTCACGATTACCTTGTCCGCGAGTATTGGTGATTTCGTCAATCAACGTAAGCGTTAATAACGATTCAATCAAACCAATCGCAGCAATAATGGCTGCATAAGGAAAAATAATCCACAAAGTTTCAAAAGTAAATGGCACTGCAGGAATCGCAAAACTAGGTAACTCACCTTTTAAGGTGGCAGTAGCCGCTTGCTCCGCAGGTAACATATCGCGAACAAAGTCGAGAACATTACGCGCATCTAGATTAAAACCAATCACAATTAATGTCACTGCAACAATCGCAACTAAACCCGCAGGCACTGCCGTAGTGAATTTAGGTAAAAAATGCATAATCAACATGGTGAGCGTAATTAACGCCGCCATAATATAGAGCGTCGAACCTTCCATCCATACTGACATACCGGCAGTATCTAGCACTTTAAATTGCCCAAGTTGAGCAAGGAAAATCACAATAGCTAAACCATTTACAAAACCCAACATCACTGGGTGCGGCACAATGCGAATATATTTTCCCAGTTTAAAAATACCTGCCAGAATTTGTATAACACCCGCTAATAACACCGCAGCAAATAAATACTGAATACCATGAACAGCTACCAACGACACCATGACAACGGCTGTTGCACCCGTTGCACCCGAAATCATACCGGGGCGACCACCAAAAATACTGGTTAATAAGCCCATCATAAAAGCGGCGTACAAACCCACCATAGGCTCAACCCCCGCAACAAAGGCAAAGGCTACCGCTTCGGGCACTAGCGCTAATGCGACGGTAATGCCGGATAGCACGTCGTTTTTAACGTTGTGGGTATTATTGGTAATTAAAGAAAACATAATCGAATTGACACTCGGCAAATTAAAAAAAGTAAAGGATGGCGTACGGTATATCCATGAACTAAAAAAGCGAGATTCTAAGAATCTCGCTTTACAGATGGTTTACCTAATAGATAATAAACGAGAGTTTACAGCAACAAGCGCCTGACGTCAGCAATCACACTATTAAGATAATTGAAAAAGCGACCGGCATCGCCACCGTTGATCGCACGGTGGTCGTAAGACAGACACAATGGCAACATATTACGTGGTACAAACTCGCTACCGTTCCATTTGGGTTTTATCTCTGCTTTCGATACACCTAAAATAGCCACTTCTGGCGCATTCACGATAGGAGTAAAGCCTTGGCCACCCATGACACCTAAACTTGAGATAGTAAAGCAACCGCCTTGCATATCTTTAGGCCCCAACTTACCGTTACGGGCTTTTTCGATAATTTGCATAAATTCTTCAGCCAATTCCCACAGGCCTTTTTTATCAACATCGCGGATCACCGGAACCACTAAGCCTATAGGCGAATCTACAGCGACACCGATGTTGACATATTTTTTCTGAACAATATGTTCGCCATCATGGTGCATAGACACATTAAAGCTTGGCTCTGCCACTAATGCAGCGGCGCAAGCTTTTAATAAAAACGGGAGTGGCGTTAATTTAACTCCGCGTTTTTCTGCCTCAGTTTTTAAGCCTTTACGGAAAGTTTCTAAGTCGGTGATATCCGCATCATCAAACTGAGTAACATGCGGGATATTAAGCCAGTTACGCTGCATATTAGCGGCAGTAAGTTTTTTGATTTTGCTCATAGGCAACATTTCTACATCGCCAAACTGAGAAAAATCGACTGCAGGTATAGATGGAATGCCTGAGCCACTGGCTGCAACAGAAACCGCTGCTGCCGGAGACACTTTTTGACCTGTCATGACTTGCTTAACGTAAGTCTTCACATCATCTTTAGTCACTCGACTACGTTCGCCGGTACCACTCACCTGCGTAAGATCAACGGCCATTTCACGGGCAAATTTACGTACCGCTGGGCCAGCGTAAACATCTAATGATTGGCTAGCACTGACTACTGCTACTTCGTTTGGTTTTGCTGCGGTTGCTGTGGTTAATGTAGGAGCAGACGCTGTAGGTGACGCTTTCGCAGCGGGCGCTGAAGGAGCTGATACTACTGGCGCAGCACCTTCCACACTTAATACCACAAGCTCGCCGCCTACAACGGTTTTATCACCTTGTTTAATGCTAATAGAAACGACCTTACCTGCTTTAGGTGAAGGTATTTCCATTGATGCTTTATCGGTTTCTAAGACAACTAAAGAATCACCTTCGGCCACTTCGTCGCCAACAGCAATACAGATTTCAATCACTTCTGCGTCTTCAGCGCCATCGGGTATTGTGATGGTTTCGTTAGCGCTAGCTGCTGGTTCAGATGCAGCTTCTGTCGGTGCGGCGCTAGCTTCAGTCACCGGCGTGTTTGCCGCCGTACCTTCATTAGTACCTTCAACCGCTAAACGTAAGATGTCGCCACCTTCCGCTGTTTTATCGCCTTGTTTAATACTAATAAAAACGACTTTACCTGACTGCGGTGCCGGCACTTCCATTGACGCTTTATCCGTTTCTAGAACGATAAGTGAATCGCCTTCTTCTACCGTATCGCCAACTGCCACACAAATTTCGATCACTTCTGCGCCGTCAGCACCTTCTGGTATAACAACACTCACCTCTTCTGGAGAAGCTGAAGCCGAGACTGGTGCAACTGCGTTGGCTGCGACGGGAGATTCAGTTTTTGTTGTTTGCTCAGTAGAAGCGACTGCAGCGCCCTCAACATCGACTTCAATTAAGGCATCACCTTCTGATACTTTATCACCTACTTTGACACTCAGCCCCACTATCTTGCCATCAACAGGACACGGGATATCCATTGAGGCTTTATCGGTTTCTAATACGACAATACCTTGTTCTTTCTCAACACTATCACCCACGGCGACAGAAATTTCAATTATCTCGGCGCCTTCGGTGCCGCCAATATCAGGAACAGAAACGGTTTGTTTAGTCACTGTTGTTTATCTCCTAGCATGTGATGAGTGCCTAAACACTCATTGGGTTAACTTTATCTGCATTAAGACCAAAGTCGTTAATCGCTTTGGTCACAACACTGGCTTTAATCTTACCTTCGTCTGCCAAGGCTTTTAATGCAGCAACCGTTACGTAATAACGATTAACCTCAAAGAAACGACGTAGCTGTTCACGACTATCACTGCGACCAAAGCCGTCGGTGCCCAATACGGTAAAGGAGCTAGGAATAAAGTCGCGCAGCTGTTCGAAATGAATTTTCATATAATCGGATGCGGCAATCACTGGGCCTTTAGCATCAACTAACTGTTGCGTAACATAGGCTTTTTTTGCTTCCGCTTCGGGGTGCATCATATTGTAGCGATTCACATCTTGGCCTTCGCGCACCAATTCGTTCACACTAGTCACACTCCACACGTCCGCCTCTACGCCATAATCGTTACGTAGAATATCTGCCGCGGCTTCTACTTCACGTAAAATAGTACCCGAACCCATCAGTTGTACGCGATTTTTCTTCTTACTCTTACCCGCTTGCAACTGATAGATACCTCTGATGATACCTTCTTCTACGCCTTTTGGCATTTCAGGATGTTGATAGTTCTCATTCATCGTGGTGACGTAATAGAAACAGTTTTCTTTATCGCCATACATACGCTGCATACCGTCTTGAATAATCACGGCTAGTTCGTAGTTATAGGTAGGATCATAAGATTTACAGTTAGGAATAGTGTTCGCCATTAATAAGCTATGACCATCTTCGTGCTGTAAACCTTCGCCGTTCAATGTGGTACGACCAGCGGTCGCGCCAATCATAAAGCCACGCGCCTGCATATCACCCGCTAACCACGCAAGATCACCAATACGCTGAAAACCAAACATCGAGTAGTAAATATAAAACGGGATAGTGGATACACCATTAGTACTATAAGACGTTGCTGCTGCAATCCATGATGACATGGCACCCGCTTCGTTAATCCCTTCTTCTAAAATCTGACCTTTTTCATCTTCTTTATAGAACATAATTTGTTCTGAGTCATGCGGGACATACTTCTGGCCCGCCGCCGCATAAATACCCACTTGACGGAACATACCTTCCATACCAAAGGTGCGCGCTTCATCAGGCACAATCGGTACAACGCGTTTACCCATTTGCTTGTCTTTTACCAAGGTCGATAAAATACGCACGAATGACATGGTAGTTGAAATTTGACGATCTCCCGTGCCGGTTAGCTGTGACTTAAATACGTCTAGTGTAGGAACTGTTAAGGTTTCAACTTCGCTACGACGGGCAGGTAAATATCCACCTAATTTTTTGCGTTGCTCGTGCATATAGATCATTTCTGGACTATCTGCTGCTGGGCGGTAATACGGTAGATCTTTTAACTCTTCGTCTGAGAAAGGTAAATCAAAGCGATCACGAAATTGCTTCAAGCTCTCGGTATCGAGTTTTTTTACTGAGTGAGCTTCGTTAATCGCTTCACCCGCTTCACCCATACCGTAACCTTTTACGGTTTGCGCAAGCACAACTGTTGGCTGGCCTTTATGTGCGACCGCTTGTGCGTAAGCTGCGTACACTTTATCTGCAGAGTTACCACCACGGTTTAATTGGTAAATTTCTTTGTCGGTCATATCACTGACTAACTCAAGTAACTCTGGATATTTACCGAAGAAATGCTCACGAGTATACGCGCCACCATGAGCCTTACACGCCTGTAACTCACCATCGACCACTTCGTTCATGCGTTTAACGAGTAGGCCTGTGGTATCTTTTTCTAGTAAACGATCCCAGCCAGCGCCCCAAAGGACTTTAATCACGTTCCAACCCGCTCCGCGGAAAACGCCTTCTAGCTCTTGTACGATTTTGCCGTTACCACGAACAGGGCCATCTAGGCGCTGTAAGTTGCAGTTGATTACAAAGGTCAGGTTATCTAAGTTTTCACGAGCAGCCAAAGAAATAGCACCCAAAGTTTCTGGCTCATCACACTCGCCATCACCTAAAAATGCCCACACTTTACGTGCTTTATTTTCTTCTACCAAACCGCGTGCAGTTAAATAATGCATAAAGCGCGCTTGGTAAATAGCAGTGATGGGGCCTAAGCCCATTGATACGGTCGGGAACTGCCAGTAGTCTGGCATTAACCACGGGTGAGGGTAAGACGACAAGCCGTTACCACCCACTTCACGACGGAAGTTATCTAATTGCTCTTCATCTAAACGCCCTTCCAAATAAGAACGCGCATACATACCCGGCGAACTATGGCCTTGGTAATACACTAAATCACCTAAACGACCATTGCCATCGGCGTGGAAAAAATATTCAAAACCGGTTTCATATAACACGGCCGCTGACTGATAAGAGGCAATGTGCCCACCTAAGCCGTCATCGTTGCTATTGGCTTTCATTACCATTGCCATCGCATTCCAGCGAATCAATGAACGAATACGACGATCCATATCCGGCTTACCCGGTGCTTTGATTTCGTTTTCTGTCGCAATGGTATTTATATAAGGGGTTCGAATAAGGGAGGGAACATCAACACCTTCACTACCCGCTTGCTCGCTGAGCTGCTGAAGGATTTCGGAAGCACGCTGCTTACCGGCATGCTTTACTAATGATGACAGCGCATCAAGCCATTCTTGGGATTCAATATCGTGTGCCATTTTCTCTCCTAAAGAACAAGCTAGTGAGCTTGTCAGATGTTGTAAACGAATACTGGGTTACTGATCGCGACAAGTGCTAAACAGGAGCTATAGCTCAAAGCGATACAAACGCATCAATAATTATGTAGTAATTTTACACAGTTACTCACTGATTTTCAATGTGGTATCCCTACACATCCACCAAACCTACAAATACTTTCACAAAAACACGAAAACTTATCATATTTTACGGAAAAACTTCAATTTTGTATAAAACCGGCACTACATAAATGTAATAAAACTACAAGAAACGCAAAGTAAACTACACACCCTAGTATAGAAGCTATTTCTCAGTTTCATAGCTTCGATGTAATCAGACAGTATCATCTAGAATTGCAGGTGATGCTGCCTGCCTGATTGGATATAGCAGAAGGAACCTAAAAAAGTCCCCAAAAAGAATAGTCAGCTTTATTGATAATGATAATACGTTTGCATATCGCTTAGAACAACATCCCCATCCACCGTTTCTTTATTCGCAACAAACCATAAAAGGCGATCTTTATTGAGCAACGTTTTTTTATAATAGGCGCGCAATTGTTGGGGGGTGATCCCATTCAATTGCTCCACTAGTCGCTCTCGATAATCAAAATCGTCATTGGACTTCAATACATTCTGCCAATATCGACTCGCCTTTGCAGATAATGTTTGCGGCGTTTCTAGCAGCTTTGTGGCGACTGAACGCTTAAACCCGCTTAGGTCATCAGGAATTAATGCCTCGGACTGATTTAAAAACTCCACTACCGCCTGCTTAATATTATCAACCGAAGCATTAGGTGATTGGACGATAAAGAAAGAACCGGGTACGTCCTTAATCGTCATACTGGTTAAGAACACAATATAGCCCAACTGTTGCTCGGTGCGTAATTGAGAATAAAATGCCGAATCCAAGACTTGTCGCAATAACACCATATTAGCTTGATCCGATAAGCTATCACTTGTGCCCTGAACATATAACCCAACCGCCGTATCTCCATGATTTACATTAAGGCCCACTTCTGCGACGTGCTCAGCCTTATTATTGGTGACCGGAAACTTAGCGACTTTAGCTGAAGCTAGCACCTCGCCACCTTCGTGCATCCACTCCTGCAATGTTGATTGCCACAAACTCTCTGATTTGCTACTCACATTGCCATACACCAAACCTTTAACCTGCGCGCCATCCAACCAACGAGAAGCAAACGAATTTAACTCTTGTTGCGTTATCGATTCTAGTTCCACAACGATGCTTTTATCCGAATAATAAGGTGAAAACAACGTCACCGGTAATAAGCCAAAAAGCTGTTGATAAGGGGTTTGTTGCTGGCTATTATTGAGTTGTCGAATGAGTTCTATTTTTAGTTGCTCGAAGCGGCTATTAGATAATGTCGGTTGCTGTAACTGCGCGCTCAACATCGACAGCAGCACGGGCATTTTATTACTGTAGCCTTGTAAACCCACATCAAATCCACGGCTATTAGCCGATAGTGAGTAGGACAACCCCGCCAGCGACGCTGGATAACTATTTTCATTTAGTTGATCGTTAATCATCTCAATAAGTAATTGATTCAATGCGGAAAAACGTGGGGAAGATGCTGCCAATGGAGATTGCACACGCACGAAAGCATTAACCTTAGGAACATTAACGCTAACGTCCTGCTTTACCCATAAAACAGAATCGGCATTGGAGCCTAAGGTTATTTTTTTTGGCTCAGACAGGCTTTCATCTTTTTCAAATAGCTGTGCATTTGTAGGAATGAAGATGTTTTTATTCGGTAAAATATAATGCTGAGTCAGCGACTGGGGCAAAGTGAGATGTTCAGCACTTAACGCGTTAATAGTATGAGGCACTTGATACTTTTCGGTGATTTTATCCGTTTCCACCTCGGGAAATACCGTACTGACAAACACATTACCCGGAGTCATCTTAGATAATAGTTTTTCAATCAAGTCTGCATCAAAACGCGTATAGCGATAATTAGCACTAATCACTTCCGCTGCAGGATATTCGTGCAGACTACTAGAAAGACCACTCACCGTACTGATGGCTCGGCCTTTTTCGCGGAACTGAAAAGTGATCTCAGCCATGCGCTGCTCTTCTGCATAACGCCATTCTTCAATACCGTTTTGCCTTATCATATTCAAGGCATGAAAAACCACTGAACGGATGGTTTCTCGATGTTTAACGCCCTCTCTTGTCAGGCTAATACTCACATTGAAAGTGGCGTTTCCAACACCAGCATCGCCCCCACCCGCTGACAAACCTTCTGCCCAACCTTTAGATTTCAGAAGGGACAGCACGCTGCCTTTGCCTTCGTGTCCAAGTAAAGAACCTAGATAACTCAACGGCTTTTCACCGTAATAGGCTTTTACCGAAGGTAAGGGAAACACCATCGACATTTGTCGAATATCTTTTACTGGCTTGCTAATCACTTCAAACGGCAAGCGCCCTGCCTCAAACAAAGGAATCATAGAGTCACTTTGCTTAACGGCGTTGTCCACGTTCTTCAGTGGTATTTGCACAAAGCGATCAACGACAATTTTTTGTAACTCAGCCAGCGGCTCTTTACCTAATACGACCAAGGTCATTTGGTCCGACGAATAATGTGCTTGATAAAATTCAATAAGGTCATCTCGCACCTTATCATTAGGTCGGTTAGCCAGAGTGTCTAAGCTACCCACACTGAATTTCGCATAAGGATGCTGGGGATTAATTTGCTGACGATAAACATCATAGCCTCGGCGAGAATCATCTTTTATTTTTGCCTGATATTCCGAATGTACTGCATTACGCTCACGATCAACGTAGGCTTCATCAAATAACGGGGCAATAAAGAATTGTGCAAAACGGTCAAGTGCAAGCTCTAACTGCTCAGCATCTATATCGAAAAAATAGTTGGTATGTTCTGCACTGGTATACGCATTATGGCTACCGGCATTATTGTCAATAAAGGCTTGGTATGCAGCCGCTTCTGGGTATTTTTCTGTACCTAAAAAGAGCATATGTTCTAAAAAGTGCGCAAGCCCTTCACGCTCAACAGGATCATCAGAGCTGCCCACATGCACATCAAGAGAAGCCGCTGCTTTATCCGCTTGAGGATCGGAGATAAGTAATACTCTAAGTTGGTTATCTAAGACAAGGTAATGATATTCACGATCGTCTACTTGACCTTTTTCGATATCGATATGACTCATTTTTTTTGCTGTCACATGAATATTTTGCGTCGCGACGTCTGCCTCGACGCTATCACTCGGCGACGAACTCATCGCATATGATGAAAAAGATAAGGTACTGAACACACCGCTAATGCCGGTTAATGCAGCAGTGAATACTATCGTGCGAAAACAAGACGAACACCGATCAGCTGACCAAAAAAAATCTAGCATAGATATAAAACCTTATGAAATTGAATTTTTTATGTATCTCAGTACACAATAATAACCAGCAAAGTACTTGGCACGATAGTGATTTAACTTTCATCAACGAACTTGCCATATGTTAACTAATCACTCATCAGCTTCTATTGAGGGTGATGAGTCATCAAAGGATTGTGGAGAAGGCCATGCATTAATAATCGCTTTTACGAGTGTTGCCAAAGGAATAGCGAAAAACACTCCCCAAAAACCCCATAAACCACCAAAAATCAATACCGATAATATAATGGCGACCGGGTGAAGCTTTACCGCTTCAGAAAACAATAAGGGGACTAAAACATTGCCGTCCAGCCCCTGAATCACAAAATAGACAATAGTAAGATACAACAGTTCATATCCCCACCCCCACTGGAAGAAGCCAATAAGGAGTACCGGAATCGTCACGAGGACTGCCCCCACATAAGGAATCACAACCGACAAGCCCACAGCTAAGGCTAACAACACGGCATAGTTCAAACCTAAAATGGTGAACGATATATAAGACGCAATACCCACGACTAAAATTTCGATGACCTTGCCGCGTACATAATTAGCAATTTGCTGATTCATCTCAGCAAATATTTTATTCATCACGGGACGCTCTTTAGGTAACAACGAACCCACCCAAGACAACATAGATTGGCTGTCTTTCAAAAAGAAAAAAACCAATAATGGCACTAACACCATATACAACAAACCCGTGAGCAACACTGGCAAATTAGCAACCGAAAATGAAACCACCACCTGACCAAAAGATGCTAAACGTGTACTTGCATGGCGAATTAATTGGTCTACTTGGCCTTCGGTAATAAACGTAGGATAGGCCTCAGGCAAATGTAATAATACATTTCGCCCCTGAGTCACCATTCGCGGCAATTCTTTTGACAAGCTAAGCGCCTGTTCCCACAATGCAGGAATAATAAAAACCAACGCCAAGACCATCACACTAATTAAAAATGTAATAGCGACCGCTACTGCCGACCAATGTGGCAAGCCTTTATTCTTTAAAGCAATCATCATTCCATGCATTAAAAATGCGATGATAATTGCCGCCAGGACGGGCCCTAAAACATCGCCTAAACTCCATATCACCACAAACGATAGGGCGAGTAGCACAACGACTAACACGGCTTCCTCATTGTGAAAATAACGGTCAATCCATGTGCGAATAATAGGAATCATGATAAAGAAGCTCTCTGATTGAGGTATATAAGGTATTAAAACGACATTATCTCAATCGGCAACCTACGCCCAGAAAAATATTTTGCATCACGCTACCTGAATAAAAACTGATTGATTAAGACTGAACCGCTGGTGCCTTTTGGATAACATAGCGATAATGGTCTTCGTGCTCCGAAAATTCAACCATATGGTGTGCGGTTAAGTCTACAAAAGCATGAAAATCACGAACTGAACCGGTATCGGTCGCAAAAATCTCAACACATTCATGGGCTTGAACTTGATGTAGGCCTTGCTTTGCCTTGAGTAAAGGCAAAGGACAAGATAAGCCCTTTGCATCGATTGTTTTTGCAATTATCATAAAGGGTAAGGTTGAACTCATTAATCGTTATTATGTCTGATTTTTCAGAAAATACAGGATAGACGTTATTTGCTGCGGTAGCATAACAAATACCGCATCACTTACCAGCTAACAAAGGGGAAATTTACATTAAATTATTCACACGTCGCACACTACTAACATCGCTAGTCGCCATGACTATCGCTTTCCCGAGTATTGCGCTAGAGCTGGTGTCAGGTGAAGGCGGAGCGGATACAACTACACTTACTGCAACCCCAGCAGAATCCAATGACATTATCCTTAAAAAAGGTAGTGTCATTAAGACCATCGAACTTCCTAGTATTGGTAGAATCAGCCAAGCCGCTACCGCTGAAGAACAACGTATTGGTGCTGCTTGGCTAAAGCAATATAGACGTCAAGTTTCTACTTCTAACGATACAGTCATCATTGCTTACCTAGAAAACTTACTCAACACACTGGCATCTCACAGCGATATTTATAATGCCTCTTTATCATTAGTGGTTGCCAAAAATAACTCCCTAAATGCTTTTGCTGTACCCGGTGGCGTTATTGGTATTCATACCGGTTTATTACAATATGCCAAAACAGAACAACAATTAGCATCCGTTATCAGTCACGAATTAGCGCATCTAAGTCAACGACACTATGCTCGTGGTGTAGAAAAACAAAAAGGCCAGTCATTAGCCGTGATGGCAGGTTTACTTGCAGGATTAATATTAGCCGCCAGTTCCGACGGTGATGCGGGTGCAGCAGCACTATCTGCAACGCAAGCCTATGCTATCGATCAACAATTACGTTTTACCCGCAGTTTTGAACGAGAGGCCGATCGTATCGGCATGGGTATTTTAGCCAGTGCCGGAATGAGCCCCCATGCTACCGCAGAAATGTTTGAAGAGATGGACAAGCTAACGCGTTTTTCGTCTAAACCACCGGAATTTTTGCTTACTCACCCACTCACCACCAACCGCCAAATTGATGCCATCAACCTCGCACGACAATATCCCAAAAAGGCGATGCCCGATAATATTATTTATCAATTAGTGAGAGCACGAGCCATTTTAGAAACAATGGAATCACCTCAACAGGCTATCCGCTATTTTAAAGATGCATTATCAGGGTTTGATACGTCGGCGGATGGCAATCGCTATGGTTTGGTATTGGCACTAACCGATAACAGGCAGTACAACGAGGCAGCAGACGCTCTTGAGGGTTTATTAGAAAAATTTCCCAACAATGTGATTCTTCAAATTAGCCGAAGCCGCATATTAGCAGGACAAAACAAGTTAGACGATGCCACCAACAACATTCAGGAATACATTGTTCAATATCCCAACTATTACCCACTGCCCTTCCAGTTGAGTCAAGTGTACCGAGAGCACAATCGCTATGATAAGGCGATAGAAGTATTAATTCGCTTAAGTGAAGAACGCCCAGAAGACCCTGTTATTTGGTACGAGCTGGCGGAAGTAGCCGGCTTAGCCAGCCAGCTTTCATTGCTCAACAAAGCGCGGGCTGAATACTTTATTTTACATGCGAATTTTGACAACGCCAAGCAGCAGCTTGACGCATTAATTGAAAGGGAAAAGGCCGGATCTACACTACAAGAATACGCTAAAGAACGCCTTCAGGAATTAGACACCATTCGTAAACGCTCAAAATTGTGATGCCACTCTTCTAATTCATTTGCTGGCATAGGGCGTGCAATATGAAAG